>DASVWD010000214.1 GCA_036389795.1 Longimicrobium sp. | reverse complement strand
ACAGCTTCTGAAAAGCCTCTCACGGAGGACACAGAGGACACAGAGAACTTCAATCGCGTCTTCAGTTCCCTCTGTGTTCTCTGTGTCCTCTGTGTGATTCCAATCTGTTTGGAACCAGAACTATGCTCGGCAACCTGGTATAACGGGGACGATTCGTCGGGAAGCGGCGCCCGCGCGTCCATCTCAAGGACTGCGGGCGATGGAGCGAAAGGGTTGGACCGTGGGCCCGCGCCCGATTAGCGTGAGGGTCGGGCCGTTCTCGCGCCTTCGTCTCGCCCCCCTTCGGTCCCCTTCACCGTCGCGAGGTCCCCATGCCCCTCTCCGGAACCGTGCAGAGCGCCGGCGAGGCCGAAATCCTCGGCCTCGACTTCAACGCCGACGGGCAGAAGATGACCGCCGAGCGCGCCAGGGCGTTCCGCGACCACGGCTATCGCTACTGCCTGCGCTACGTCCCCCGCGAGAAGACGGCGGCGACCGTCGATTTCGACCTCAAGGCGGCGGAGGCGGAGTTCCTCCTTGACGCCGGGTTCGCGTTGATGGCGGTGCAGCACTTCAAGAGCGATGCGGGGTGGACGCCCACTCCCGACCTGGGGAAGCGGTACGGGGCCTTCGCCGCGGAGTGGGCCCGCGAGAAGATCGGCTTCCCGCCGGGCGTCTGCCTCTTCCTCGACCTCGAGGCGGTGAAGTCGGGGACCCCCAAGCAGGACATCCTCGACTACTGCCTGCGGTGGCACGCGCAGGTGGAGGACGCCGGCTTCGCGCCCGGGCTGTACCTGGGAGACCGGGCGCGGCTGAAGGGGACGGAGATCGCCGAGCACCTCCCCTTCGAGCACTACTGGCTGGCCTTCAACGAGGAGTTCGACATCCCGGGACGCGGCTTCCAGCTCGAGCAGATCGCGGTGGGAGCCGGCTCGCCGCTGCGCCCGCCCGGCACGCGCGGGTTCCGCTTCCAGGCGGACCGGACCCGGATCGACCAGAAGGGCGGCACGGTGAAGTGGCTCGCGCCGGCGTGAGCCACGTCCCGCGAGCTGGCCGGAGGGACGCCGGCGGGGGCGGCGTGGCTCCCCCCGGTACCAGTACGTGACCGCCGGTCCAACTTCGTCCCCGCCGTGTAATTCTCTCCGCGAAAGGGCCGTTCACACGGGTGTCGGCTCTCATCCGTCTACCCGATCGCGGAGGCCCCCATGAAGAAGCTCAGGCTGGCGCTGGACGACCTGCGGGTGGAGTCGTTCGAGACGGTGCCCCCCTCGCGCTCGCGCGGGACCGTGCGCGGGCAGGACGTCACCGAGAACACCTGGTGCGGGCAGGAGTCGTGCGACGGCACCTGCTACACGGACTGCTGGGGGCTCGGCTGCCCGTCGCGGGGCTGCCCCGAGCCGACGGCGGAGTGCAACCCGAGCCAGTGGCCGTGCTCGCTCGACGGCCCGCTGGCCACGCAGTGCGACCTCTCCTGCGAGTTCGACTGCACCGGGGAGACCTGCGAGGGCCCGATGTGCTGAGGGCCGGAAGTGCGGAAGTGCGTGAGTGCGTTCGATTTCCGCGCGAATCCCGGCCGGGTGCCCGGCTGCCGCTGGACCCGCCGCCGTCGGCTCTCCGGCGGCGGCGGGCCGTTTCCCGCACCGGACGGCCGGCATCCCGCTATTGCTCCGCGGTGTCCAGCCGCGTACCGTTCCAGGCACAGCTGCCTCTATCATCCTCCTCCCTTCCACCCAAGTCATTCAGCCGACATGGACAGCGCCGACAACTCCGCCTCCGCCGTGCTGGCGGGGAGCGTCCAGCCCGCACCGCCGGGGATCAAGGGCTTCGACGCCAACACGCCGATCTCGGCCGCTGCCGCGCAGGCGTTCTACGCCAGCGGCTACCGCTTCTGCGTCCGCTACGTGGGGCGGGTGCAGATGGCCTCGTACGACCTCACCGCGGCCGAGGCGCAGACGATCCTGGCGAACGGGCTGGCGCTGATGGTGGTGCAGCACGTGCTGAACCCCGGCTGGCACCCCACGGGCGACCTGGGCCAGGAGTACGGCGCCAACGCGGCGAAGTTCGCCGCGCAGATCGGCGTGCCGCCGGGCGTGAACGTGTGGTGCGACCTGGAGTGCGTGGCCCCCGGCACGGCCGCGTCCGACGTCGTGGCCTACTGCAACAACTGGCACGACGAGGTGGCCGCCGCCGGGTACGTGCCCGGGCTGTACGTGGGCTACGAGCCGGGGCTGAGCGCCGTGCAGCTCTACCAGGACCTGAGGTTCCAGGCCTACTGGGGCGCCTACAACGTCGACTCCGACCAGGTGCCGGCCAGGCGCGGCTGGCAGCTCAAGCAGTCCGAGGGCGCCGGCGGCACCATCGCCGGGATCAGCACCGAGAGCTACGACGACGACCACACCTTGACCGACGCGCTGGGCGGCCGGGTGCTCTGGCTCGCCCCGGCATGACGGGAAGCGGGGGAAGAACTTCAGGCCTCACGCAGAGTCGGCAGAGTCGGCAGAGAGCACATCGCCACCCGCGGTCTTCCTCTGCTGCCTCTGCTTCCTCTGCGTGAGACCATCGCGGCAGAACCCGGTATCCCGGAACGATCCTCGTGGATGGATCCGGAATGCGCTGGCGCTGCCGCGGCCATGGACCCGGACGTGAAACGACCTCCCCGGCTCGGGCGCCGGGGAGGTCGTCTCGTCTGTCGCGGAAGACTGGAGGCCTAGCGCTTGGAGAGCGCCTCGAACTGCTCGCCGATCCGCTTGTAGCGCTCGGCGGCCCGCGGGTTGTTGCGCATCTCCTCGGCGGCCGCCTGGGCCAGGTACGTGTAGTACAGGTGCACGGGGATGTTGCGCGTGGCGTCGTCGGTCCAGTGCGGCTTGTCGAGCACGTCGTGCAGCTGGAAGGTCTGGCCCAGCAGCGAGGCGCTCCGGTCGACGTCCATGTACGCGCCCAGCATGGGGTTGAACTGGTCGCCGCCCGGCATCTTCATCAGCCGCGCGCCCTCCTCGGGGGTCACCAGCTTGAAGGCCAGCCCCTGCCGCGCCACGTGCGGGTAGAGCCCCAGGTCGTACTGCACGTTGGTGGTGCTGGCGAAGTAGATCGGCCGGTCGCCCCAGGCGGTCTTGATGATGGAGAGCACGAAGAGGTCGGCCGGGAGCAGGTACTTGTTGGCCGGGAACACCACCTGGACGCCGCGCGCCTCGAAGACCTGGTCCTGCGACAGCACCTGCCCCGAGCCGCGCGCGATGGCGTTGATCTCGTCGTCGCTCATCCCCAGGATCGAGCGCGTGGGCGCCGGGGCGCCGGCGTAGAAGCTCGGGCCCCTGCCGGCGTCGTACGGCCGCTGGCAGATGATGCGCGTGGGGTCGCGCAGCGCGTCGCCCGGGTTGCGGCAGGGGCGGGTGAGGTCGCGCAGCTGCTTGGGGTACCAGTCGGTGTTCAGGTAGCTGAGCACCATCACGGTGACGTCGCGCCGGATGCCCTCCACCTCCTGCACGTACCAGAGGGGGAAGGTGTCGTTGTCGCCGTTGGTGAAGAGCACCCCGTACGGCTCCACCGACATCAGCATGTTGTACGCGAAGTCGCGCGCCGCCCAGTCGTTGCGCCGGCTGGCGTACGGCCAGTTGAGCACCAGCGGAATGAGCGCCAGCGCGAAGACGGGCGAGGCGAGCGCCAGGGCGTTCTTGCGGGCGCCGCCCAGGGCCTCGGAGAGCGAGAGCCAGAGCGCGGTGAGGCCGATGCCCACCCACAGCCCCCAGAGCGAGAAGGAGACCAGGAAGAAGTAGTCGCGCTCGCGCACCTCGGCCAGGTCGGGGTTCTGCCCCATGGCCCGGATCTGCCCGAAGCCGTACTTGAAGTTCATGTAGATGGTGAGCCCCACCGAGAGCGTCAGGAAGAGCACGCCCAGGTAGGCGAAGCTCTTCCGGTCGCGCCGGAAGTGCTCCAGGGCGCCGTAGCCGCCCAGCGCCAGGAACACCAGGGTGATGAACACGCGCGGGGCCGCGAAGTACCCGGTGGCGCCGGCCACCGAGCGCGCCCACTGCCAGTCGAAGTACTGGAAGTAGGTGAGAATCTGCGAGACGAAGGGCGCCTGCCGCTGGAAGATCGGGGGCTTGCCGTACTGCTCGCGGGCGAGCGCGGCGTGCAGGTTCTCGCACGCGCCCGGCAGCTCGAAGCGGCCGAAGCCCAGGATGGACAGGAGCGCCGAGCCCACCGAGTCGCAGGTGGGAGAGGCCTCGTTGATGACCGGGTGCAGGCCGGCGCGGATGGAGAGGAAGAGGTGGACCGAGAGGCCCAGGAAGCCGAAGACGAAGGCGAAGGCGTAGAGCCGCCAGTTGGCCAGCGAGCGCGGCCGCACCAGCACGATGAAGATGAGCACCGCGGGGGCGGCCAGGAAGGCCATCAGGTGGTTGCCCACCGAGAGGGCCAGGATGAACACCATCAGCACCAGGACGTTGTCGTCGTGGAACCGGCCGGCCTCGCGCGCGCCGGCGGCGCGGTGCGCCTCGACGTGGTCGCGCCAGAGGAACGCGAGCCAGGTGAGCGCGGCGATGGTGAACATGGAGACGGTGTAGACCTTCTCGTTCACGTTCGCCTGGTTCCACACCGTGTACGCGGTGGCGGAGACCAGCACCGCCACGGCGGCGCCCACCCGGCGCACGGTCTCGCGCTCGTCGAACCAGCCCAGGACGCGGTGGACGGTGAGGTACCAGAAGAACGCCGTCCCCGCGCTCATGAAGGCGCTGAAGAGGTTGATGCGCACGGCCGTGGGCAGCCCCGTGGGCGCCAGCAGCAGCTCCCACGCGCGCGCCAGCAGCACGAAGAGCGGGTTCCCCGGCGGGTGGGGGATGCCCACGATGTGCGCGGTGGCGATGTACTCGCTGGTGTCCCAGAACCAGGTGGTGGGCCCCAGGGTGAGCGCGTACAGCGCGAACACCGCCAGCGCGGCCGCGGCGGCCAGCAGGTACGGCGGCCGCGTGGGCTCCACCGGCCGGGGGGCCTCGGGGATCGTCACGGCGCGGGGGCGCTCGGTCTTGGCGGCTTGGGCCATGCAGCGTCAGGCGGTGGTAGGTCGTTGCCGGAGAAACGGATAAGCTAAGCGATCGGGCCGCCGCAGTCCATACGCGCGCGCACTGCAAGTGCGAAAGTGCGAGAGTGCGAAAGTGCGAAAGTACGGGTACGGCGGCCGGGCGTCTCTCCCGGAGCGGGTCAACAACACCGGCCGCGGCGGGAGGTTCCGCGGACCGGCGCGCAGTTCGTCGCGGGGGCCGCGTCCGGCGGCTGCGCCGCCGGGAGGCCCCCTCCCCCGCGCGGCCCTCGGCTGCTCGTTCCTCGCAGCCAGAGGGCGCGCTCCCCTCCCCCGCTGCGCGGTAGAGGGGAAACACCTCGGCGCTTCGCGCGACGGAACCGAGCGCGGAGGAGAATGGGGTTGCGCGGTTGAAGCCTCGCGGGGTTGGCGAGGCTTTCCGTGGCTCCAGCGAGGGGCTTTAGCCCATCGCGACGCCTAAGAGACGTAGTTGCCGTGAATCGGTCCGGGGTTGCCCGGACCGGGGGCTCAGGCGACGCGCGAGGCGGCGCGGGGGCGGCCCTGCGGGAGCGTGAGCGTGAAGGTGGAGCCCGCCCCCTCGCGGCTCTCCACCGTGAGGTCGCCGCCCATGGCGCGCGCCAGGTCGCGGCTGATGGCCAGGCCCAGCCCCGTGCCCTCGCTGGAGCGGGTGAGCGCCGGGTCCACCTGCACGAACGGCTCGAAGATGCTGCCCAGCCGGTCGGCGGGGATGCCCCGGCCGGTGTCGCGCACGCGCACGTGCACGCGGCCGTCCGCCGCCTCCCACTCCAGCACGATGCGGCCGCCCGGCTCGGTGAACTTGACGGCGTTGGTGAGCAGGTTCAGCACCACCTGCTCCATCCGCTCGCGGTCGGCGCGCACGGTGACGGCCGGGTCGCCGCGGCGGTAGGTGTAGGCGTGGCGCCGGGCGCGCACCTGCGGCTCGATGAGCGCCTCGATCGCCGCCAGCGACTCGTCGACCGGCACTTCGCCGATGTCGTACTGCACCTGGCCGGCCTCGATCTTGGCGAAGTTCAGCACGTCGTTGATGAGCCCCAGCAGGTGCGTCTGGTTGCGGCGGATCTTGTCGATGTACTCGCGCTGCTCCTCGCTCAGAGGGCCGTGGATCCCCATCTCCAGGAGCTGCGCGTAGCCGGCGATGGCGTTCAGCGGCGTGCGCAGCTCGTGGCTCATGGTGGCCAGGAAGGCGCTCTTGGCGGCGTTGGCCTCGTCGGCGGCCTCGCGGGCCTTCTCGGCCTCGGCGGTGCGCTCCAGGAGCTCTTCGTTGGCCCGCCGGAGCTCGTCGTGCGCCGCCTCCATGGCGCCCTGCGCCTCCTCGAGCTCGGCGGCCTGCTGCTCGAGCCGGGCGCGCGACTCCTCGGTCTCGGCGAAGAGGCGGGCGTTGTCGATGGCGACGGCGGCGCGGCGGGCCAGCTCCTCGGCCAGCGCCAGGTCCCGCTCGTCGTAGGCGCGCCCGCTCTCGGCGTGCACCAGGGTGATGGCGCCCAGCGTCTTCTCGCGGGCCACCAGGGGGACCACGATGTACGAGCGCAGCCCCAGCTCGCGGATCGTGCGCAGGTGCTCTGGGTCCCTGGCCGCCTGCACGAGCAGTTCTTCGTGGATCTCGGACACCATCTCGGGCTCGCCGGTGCGGATCACCTGCGCGAGCCCGCGCGGGGCGGCGGGGTCCGACGGGTAGCGCTCCTGGAGGCGGTGGACCAGCGCGACCTTCTCGGGGTCGGTGTGCTCCACCGCCACGCGCTCCACCTTCCCGTCGGCGTCCAGCACGTCGACGGCGCACCAGTCGGCCAGACGCGGGACGGCCAGGCGGGCCACGCTGCCGAGCGTGGTCTGGTAGTCGAGCGAGGAGGCGAGCACGCGGCTGGCCTCGGCCAGGAAGTCCCTGGCCAGCTCGGTCTTCCGGCGCTCGGTGACGTCGGTGCAGGCGCCCACCCACTCGCGCACCCGGCCGCCCGGCTCGAGCACGGGGACGGCGCGCACGGCCATGTGGCGCCACCCGCCGCCCGTGGTGCAGAGGCGCAGCTCGTCTTCGACCATGGTCCGGCGCTCCACCGCGCCGCGCCAGGCGTGGGCCACGCGCTCGCGCTCGTCGGGGTGCACGGAGCGCAGCCACCCCATCCCCCGGTACTCGTCGAAGCGCGTGCCGGTGAAGGTGCCCCACTCGGGCTGCTCGGCGACGATCTGCCCCCGGGCGTCGGTGGTGAAGACGATCTGCGCGCTGGCCAGCACCAGCGAGCGGAAGCGGTCTTCGCTGCGGCGCAGGGCCTCGGTCTCGGCGGAGCGGGCGTGGGTGCGGCGGTCCACCAGCGCGCCCAGCAGGGTGATCCCCAGCAGCGCCAGCGTGGCCACGGCGATGCCGCCGGCGAGGCCTTCGGTGCGCAGCACGGAGTCCTGCGACACCACGAGCCGCGGGTCGCCGCGGGTGAAGCGCGCGGCGGCCATGGCGGTGTAGTGCATCCCGGCGATGGCCAGGCCCATCGCCACGGCGGCCGCGGCCTTCCAGCGCCGGCCGCGCGGGCTCTCGTCGCTGCGGAAGCGCGCCGAGATCCAGAGCGCGGCGAGCGAGGCGCCCAGGGCGATGGCGATGGAGGCGGCGACCAGGGCGGGGCGGTAGGAGACGTGCGCGTCGGCGCGCAGCGCCGCCATCCCCAGGTAGTGCATCCCGGCGAAGGCCGCGCCCATCAGCACGCCGGCCGCGGCCAGCCGGGGGGCGCGGATCTCGGGGCGGCTCACCATGTACAGCGCGAGCGCCGAGGCCAGGATGGGGACCACGGCGGAGAGGACCACCGTGGGCACCGCGTACGCCATCGGCACGTCGGGGAGCCGGAAGGCCAGCATCCCCACGAAGTGCATGCTCCAGATCCCCAGCCCCAGCGGCACGCTCCCGCCCACCAGCCACGCGGTGCGGAAGCGGCCGCTGGAGGCCGTCACGCGCGCGGCGAGCGCCAGCGTCACGTAGCTCGCGATGATCGCGATGAGGACGGAGGCCACGACGAGCGTGGCGTTGTAGCTGCCGGTCATCCGCGGTCCGGGGGTGTGCGAGAGCTGCGTGCAGCGAAGGCCCGGGCAGCAAGAAGGGTTCCGCGCGGGAACAGCCGGTGCGAGGTGCGAAGTGCGAAGTGCGAGGTGCGGAACCCCGGGCGCTCCGGCGGATCCCGGCCCTGCGTGCCTCACACGGAGGAAACGGAGTCGACGGAGTCGACCGAGAGCCCACCGGTGACCTCCGTTGACTCCGTTGACTCCGTGTGAAGCTCTTGGGGATCGGAGGGGGACAGAGATGTTTTCGGACACTCGTTGGTCGCCTGCGCGTCGATCCCCTCGCCAACCGTCCGTTTCCGGCTCGCCCCCGGCAGCGACCGGCTCGCCCGCGGGGAGGGCGCGTCCGTCCCCGGGAGGTGCCGGGAAGCGGCGCTCGTGGATATTGTATACACTGCACCTCGCCCGCGCGTCCGCGCGGGACCCGAGCCCCCGGACCGATCCTGTCGTGAGCGACGCCCCGGCACCCTCCGCCCGCAACGGGCCGCACCGCTCCGCATCCCGGATGTCGGCGGCGGCGCTGCGCGAGCTGCTGGGGAGCGGGCGCGCCTGGGCCGTGTTCGGTGCGCTGTGGCTCTTCCAGACGGCGGCCTTCGTCGCCGGCACGGCGTACGCGGCGGGGCCCGAGGACGAGATGGGCCTGGTGCTCTGGGTGGGCGTGACGGACGCGCTCTCGTGGCTTCTGGTGCAGCTGGCCGCGTTCGCGGTGGCGTGGGCGGTGCCGCCGGAGCCGCGCCGCCCCCTGCGCACCGCGGCGGCGTTGCTGGCGGCCGGCCTGGTCGTGCTCACGCTCCGCATCCTGGCGCTCAGGACCTGGGGAACGCTGAACTTCGCGCCGCTTCCCGAGCAGCTTCTGCGGCTCCTCCCCTTCCAGCTGGTGGTGTTCCTCACCGACGTGGGCGTGGGGTACGCCATCGCCTCGTACTTCCGCCGGCGCGACGGCGAGGTGGCGGCCCGCGGGCTGGAGGCGCGCCTGGCGCAGGCGGAGCTGCAGGTGCTCAAGATGCAGATCCACCCGCACTTCCTCTTCAACACCCTCAACTCCGTGTCGGCGCTCATGCACCGCGACCCCGACGAGGCGGTGCGCACCCTGGGCCGGCTGCGGCAGCTGCTGGAGCGCACCCAGGCCCGCGCCGGGGTGCAGGAGGTGCCGCTCGGCGAGGAGCTGGACTTCCTCTCGCTGTACCTGGAGATCGAGCGCACCCGGCTGGGCGAGCGGCTGCGCGTGTCGACGCGGGTGGAGGACGGGGCCGAGGCCGCGCTCGTCCCCCACCTGGCGCTGCAGCTCCTGGTGGAGAACTCCATCCGCCACGGGATCGCCCCGCGGCGCGGACCCGGCGCGGTGGAGGTGCGCGCGGCGCGCAGGGGCGAGCGCCTCCTGCTGCAGGTGGTGGACGACGGGCGCGGGCTGCCGCCGGAGGGGACCGCCCGCCGCGGCGCCGTGGGGCTCGCCAACACCCGCGCCCGCCTGGCCCAGCTCTACGGGCGCGGCCACCGCTTCGAGGTGCGCCCCCGCGAGGGCGGCGGGGTGGAAGCCACCATCGAGATCCCCTTCGTCCCCGCGGCCGCCCCGTGAGCCCCGCCACCGCCCCCGCCGCGCTCGCCGCCGCCCGGCCGGACCCGCTCTTCGCGGGCAACCGCGGCTTCCGCCGCTTCTTCGTGGCGGGGTGGGCGCTGCTGGCGCTGGTGACGGCGGCGCAGCGGCTCACCCTGGCGCGGCTGGACGGGGTTCCGCTGGCGCCGGGGCGGGCGCTGGCGGTCGGGCTGGCGTTCGCCACGGGGATCGCCGGGCTCGCCCTGTCCGCGCTGGCCACGGCGGACCGGCTCCCCTTCCGCGCCGACCGCTGGCTGGGGCCGCTGCTCCTGACCGCGCTGGCGGGCGTGGTCGTCTCCTCCGGCTTCGCGGCGCTGGAGACGGCGGTGCGCCTGGCGCTCGGCGACCCCGGGCACGTCCCCGCCCCCGTCGCCTGGGTGGTGCTCTTCCCCGGGCGGGCCGTGCTCTTCTTCAACATGGTGGCGGTGGGGCACGCGCTGCGCTTCTTCCGCGCGGCGCAGGAGCGCGAGGTGGCGGCCGCGCGCCTGGAGGCCCGGCTGGCCGAGAGCCGGCTGGAGCTGATGAAGCTGCGCATCCAGCCGCGTCTGCTGTTCGGGATGCTGGACGTGCTGGCGGGCCTCGTGCGCGCCGACACCGCCGCCGCCGACCGGGCGCTGGCGCGGCTCTCCGACTTCCTGCGCGCCACCCTCTACCGCGACGAGTGGAGCGACGCCACCCTGGCCGAAGAGGCGGAGCTGCTCACGCTGTACCTGGCCGTGGTGGCCGGGCGCGGCGGGCGCCCCCCGGCGCTCGTGGTGGAGGTGGACCCCGCCGCGGCCGGCGCGCACGTCCCCCACCTGCTGCTGGAGGCCGTGGCCGACGCCCTGCTGGCCCCCGGCCCCGGCGCCCTGGACGGCGAGCCGCCGGGGCTCTCGCTCCGCGCCCGGGTGGCGGACGGACGGCTGCGCATCGACGCGCGGGGGACGCTGCCCCCCGAGGCGTGCTCGGCCGAGGCGCTGGCCGCGCTCTCCGAGCGGCTGTCGGCCCAGTACGGCGGCGCGCACCGGCTGTACCTGGGTCCCGCCCCCGGCGGCGGCGCCCGGCTGGCCCTGGAGGTCCCGCTCCGCGCCGCGGAGGAGGAGGAAGCAGACGACGAACTGGGCGGCCCGCTGGTGGCCGCCGGGAGCTGACGAGCGACGTGCGCAGGGTGAAGGCGCTGGTGGTCGACGACGAGCCGCTGGGGCGCGAGCGGGTGCGCGCGCTCCTGGAGCGCGAGGCCGACGTGGAGGTGGTGGGCGAGGCCGAGGACGGCGTGGAGGCCGTGGTGGCCATCCGCTCGCTCGCGCCCGACCTGGTGTTCCTGGACGTGCAGATGCCCGAGCTGGACGGCTTCGGCGTGGTGGAGGCGGTGGGCCCCGCGCGGATGCCGCTGGTGGTGTTCGTCACCGCGTACGACCAGTACGCCCTCTCGGCCTTCGAGGTGAACGCCGTCGACTACCTGCTCAAGCCGTTCGACCAGGAGCGCTTCGGCCAGGCGCTGGAGCGGGCGCGCGCGCGCATGCTGCAGCCGCTGGGGAAGGAGTGGGCCGACAACCTGACCGCCGTGCTGGAGAAGGTGCGCCGCCCGGCGCCCGACTACCCCGAGCGCTTCCTGGTGCGCACCGGGCGGCGCTACGTGTTCGTGCGGGTGGACGAGATCGACTGGATCGGCGCGGCCGACAACTACCTGGAGCTGCACGTGGCGAAGAAGGTGCACCTGCTGCGCGACACGGTGAGCGCCATGGAGGGGCGCCTGGACCCGCGCCGCTTCATGCGCATCCACCGCTCGGCCATCGTGAACGTGGACCGCATCCGCTCGATCGAGAGCTGGGGGAAGGGCGAGTACCTGGTGGTGCTGGCCGACGGCACCCAGCTCAACTCCAGCCGCGCGTACCGGGACCGGATCGCGTCGCTGATGCGGGGGTGAGGGAAGGAAGTGCGAGAGTGCGAGAGTGCGAAAGTGCGAAAGCAACTGCGATGCAATCACTTTCGCACTCGCAGTTTTACAGCGGCGCGTCCAGGTACAGCTCCATGCGCCAGCCGGTGGGGCTCCGGAGCGCGCGGGCCAGGTCCACCCGCACCACGCCCTGCAGGAAGCTCACCCCCGCCCCCGCCGACCACAGCGGACGCCCGGACGACCACTCCCCGCGGTCCCCCGCCCAGCCGGCGTCGGAGAAGAGGGCCAGCCGCACC
>DASVWD010000213.1 GCA_036389795.1 Longimicrobium sp. | reverse complement strand
GAGACGCCGAGCCTCCTCCCGGTCACCCGTGGGGAAAGGGGCGTCGTGCTCCTGAGACACACCTCTCGCCCGACGGCCCTCTCCGACAGCGACCGCAAAGCCGCACGGCGAATGTCCCGAGCTTCGTGAATAACCGAGGGTCTATGGCCCACGGTTCGCCACTCGGGAATGCAGCTGTGAACGTCTTTCCTGATCTCTCTTTGGGCACACCTGGCTGACGGAACGTGTCGCGGTGCTGTTCCCAATGCTCATAGACGTTCCTCAGATGGCGAAGCGCCACTTGTAGCGGAGCCGGCAGATCAATTTCAGGGAAATACTCTCGGGCAGTTCGGGCAGCTTTTTCGAACTGACCAGCGCAAACAAGCAGCAGGTGCTCATCGAGACTGGTTCGTGAGAAAGTTCTACGTCGCGATAGCTCCCGGGGTTGATTCGATGTTAACTCCGTTCTGATTCCTTCGGTGAGTCGACGAATCTGAGTACGTGTCGCCCAGAGCCAATGAAGCACGTCGTTCAGGGCCTCGGATTTGGGCTCTGCTGGTCCATCGGGCAAGGTCGAGCGAGTGATCGGACCGACTGCCCTGAAGGCGATCGCGACAGTCGGTGCCTCGGATTCCATCGGCTAACCTCTCATCAGGGACTCACAACCTTTTAAACTAAACTCACGCGCCGGGGCAAGAGCGCAAACAGAGTCGGGCTAATTACGAAGTCCGATATTCAAACAAACTCCCCCATCAACTCCTCCAGCGCCGCGCGGCCGGGGCAGAGCTCCTCGTACGGCAGGGCGACCAGCGGCGCGTCGACGGTCTCGTTGAGGGCGTGCATCTCGCTGCCCTCCTCGCTGATGTAGAGGAGGCCCGTCACCACCTCGCCCTCCTCCTGGAGGCGCTGCACGGTGGCGTACGCGGCCAGCCGGTCGGTGGGGTCGTAGTCGGCGTCGAGCCGGCGGAAGCGCACCGTGCTGCCGTCGTGCATCCGCACCTCGCGCACCGGGCCGTCCGCCGGCGCCACGGTGATCTCCTCGCGCAGCGGGACGAAGTCCACCGGGGCCACCTCGCGGTAGCGCTCGCGCGTGGAGAGGTAGCTCTTGGTGGAGCCCTCGTGGTCGTTGAAGGTCACGCACGGGCTGATCACGTCCACCAGCGCGAAGCCGCGGTGCGCGATCCCCGCCTTGAGCAGCGGCACCAGCTGCTCCTTGTCGCCCGAGAAGCCGCGCGCCACGAAGCTGGCCCCGAGCGTGAGCGCCAGGAGCACCGGGTCGATCGGCCGCTGGCGGTTGGTGTCGCCCCGCTTGGCCTTCGTGCCCACGTCCGCCGAGGCCGAGAACTGGCCCTTGGTGAGCCCGTACACGCCGTTGTTCTCCAGCACGTAGAGCATGTCCACGTTGCGGCGGATGGCGTGGCTGAGCTGCCCCAGGCCGATGGAGAGCGAGTCGCCGTCACCCGAGACGCCGATCAGCGCCAGCTCGCGGTTGGCCGCCCCCGCGCCGGTGGCGATCGCCGGCATGCGCCCGTGCACGCCGTTGAAGCCGTGCGCCTGCTTCAGGAAGTACGCGGTGGTCTTCGACGAGCAGCCGATCCCGCTGAGCTTGGCCACGCGGTGCGGCACCACCTCCAGCTCGAAGAGCGCCTGCACCAGCGCGGCGGTCACGCTGTCGTGCCCGCAGCCGGCGCAGAGGGTGGACATGGCGCCCTCGTAGTCGCGCCGGGTGAGCCCCAGCGCGTTGGTCTGCAGCCCGGGGTGGCGGACCGGCGGCTTGGCGATGGAGGTCATGCGGGCACCGGGGCGAGCTGTGACAGGACGCCGTCCACCACGGCGCGCGCGCTCAAGGGCACGCCGCCGTAGTCGCGGACGGAGAGGAGCCGGTCGCCGGCCGTGCCGGTCTCCAGCATCAGCAGGGCGCGGAGCTGGCCGTCGCGGTTCTGCTCCACCACGAAGACGCGCTCGTGCCTGGCGAGGAACTCCGCCACCGAGTCGTCGAAGGGGAAGCCGCGGATGCGCAGGTAGTCGGCGGCCACGCCCTCGGCCGCCAGCCGGTCCACCGCCTCCAGCACCGCCCGGTGGCAGCCGCCGATGGAGACGATCCCCAGCGCCGCCCCGTCCCGCAGCCGCACCTCCGGCGCCGGGACCGCGCGCGCGGCGCCCTGGATCTTCCGCGCGATGCGGTCGACCACCTCCTGGTACGCGGCGGCGTCCTCGGTGTAGGCGGCGTCGCGGTCGTGCCCCGAGCCGCGGGTGAAGTACGCGCCCTTCGGGTGCACGCCCGGGAGCGAGCGAGCGGCGATCCCGTCGCCGTCCGTGTCCAGGTAGCGGCTGAACTTCTGGACGCGCTCCAGCTCGTCCGCGTCCAGCACCTTGCCGCGGTCCGGCCGGTAGGCGTCGTCCCACTGCAGGCGCGGCACCATCCAGTCGTTCATCCCGATGTCCAGGTCCGACACCACGAACACCGGCGTCTGGAAGCGCTCCGCCAGGTCGAACGCCCGCACCGCGAAGTCGAAGCACTCCGCCGGGTCCGCCGGGAAGAGCGCCACGTGCTTCGTGTCCCCGTGGCTCGCGTAGGCCACCGACAGCAGGTCGCCCTGCTGCGTGCGCGTCGGCATCCCCGTGGAGGGCCCGGTGCGCTGCACGTCGAAGAAGACGGCGGGGACCTCGGCGTAGTAGGCCAGCCCGATGAACTCGCTCATCAGCGAGATCCCCGGCCCCGCGGTGGGGGTGAAGGCGCGCGCCCCCGCCCACCCGGCGCCGACCACCACGCCCGCGGCCGCCAGCTCGTCTTCCGCCTGCACGATGCAGTAGCGCCTCCGCCCCGTCGCCGGGTCCACGCGGAAGCGCGCGCAGAAGCCCGCGAAGGCGTCCATCAACGAGGTGGCGGGGGTGATCGGGTACCAGGCGCCCACCGTGGCCCCGGCGTAGACGCAGCCGAGCGCGGCCGCCGTGTTGCCGTCCAGCATCACGTGCCCGCGCGTGAGGTCCATCCGCTCCAGGCGGATCGGCAGCGGGCAGTCGAAGTGCGCGCGGGCGTAGTCGTAGCCCAGGTGCAGGGCCTGGAAGTTGGAGTCGATCAGCTTCGGCTTCCTGGCGAACTGCTCGCGGATCATCCCCTTCACCACCTCCACGTCCAGGTCGATGAGCGCGGCGAGCGCCCCCGCGTACGCGATGTTCTTCATCAGCGTGCGCTCGCGGCTCCCCTGGAACGCCTCGATGCACATCTGCCCCAGGGGGACGCCCAGGAAGGCGACGTCGCGGCGCAGCAGCGCGGTGTCGAGCGGCCAGGACGAGTCGTGCAGGAGCCAGCCGCCGGGGCGCACCTCGGCGATGTCGCGCTCGAAGGTGGCGGGGTTCATCGCCACGATCAGGTCGAAGTCCGGCGTGCGCGCGGTCCAGCCCTCCCCGCTCACCCGGATCTCGTACCAGGTGGGCAGCCCCTGGATGTTGCTGGGGAAGACGTTCTTGCCGGAGACGGGGATCCCCATGCGGAAGATCGTCTGCAGCAGGAGCCCGTTGGCGCTCGCCGAGCCGGTGCCGTTGACCGTGGCGACCTTGAAGGCGAAGTCGTTCACCCGCTCGCCGGCGCGCGGCTTCCCGTTGGCCGACGGACCGGCCTCGGGGAAGAGCCGCTCTACACGTGGGCCGCGCACGCGGGCCTCCCGGCGTAGGGGATGAGCAGGTCGAACCGGCGCATGTCCCACGCGGCGGTGGGGCAGCGCTCGGCGCAGAGGCCGCAGTGCAGGCAGATGTCCTCGTCCTTGTACATCAGCCGCGCCGTCTGCGGCAGCGGCGCGCTGGCGTAGAGCGCCTGGTCGGGGTTCATCGCGGGAGCCGAGAGGCGCGCCTTCACCTCCTCCTCGGGCCCGTCCCAGGTGATGGTGAGGCAGCTCACCGGGCAGACGTCGATGCAGGCGTCGCACTCGATGCAGAGCTCCGCCGTGAAGTGCGTCTGCACGTCGCAGTTCAGGCAGCGCTCCACCTCGCGCGCGGCCTGCTCGGGCGTGAAGCCCAGCTCCACCTCGGTGTCCAGCGCGGCGAAGCGGGTCTCCAGCCCCACGTGCACCATCTTCGTCCGCTGCTCGGGGCTGTAGTCGTTGCTGTAGCGCCAGGCGTGCATCCCCAGCTTGGTGCTCACCAGGTTCATCCCCCACGGCGGGCGCTCGGTGAGCGGGACGCCCTCGCAGCGGTTGTGGATGGAGATGGCGGCCTGGTGCCCGTGCTCCACCGCCCAGATGATGTTCTCGGGCCCCCACGCCGCGTCGCCGCCGAAGAAGACGCCGTCCCGCGTGCTCTGGAAGGTGACCTTGTCGACCACGGGCATGTCCCACTGGTCGAACTGCAGGCCGATGTCGCGCTCGATCCAGGGGAAGGCGTTCTCCTGCCCGATCGCCAGCACCACGTCGTCGCAGGGGAAGACGATGGTCTCGACCACCTCGCTCCTCTGCCGCCCGCCCTCCTCCCACCAGCGCAGCCGCTCGAACTCCATCCCCACCAGCCGGCCGTCCTGCACGATGAACGACTTCGGCGCGTGGTTCTCGACGATCTCGACCCCCTCCTCCTCGGCGTCCTCCAGCTCCCACGGCGAGGCCTTGAAGTAGGGGCGGGACCGCCGGGCCATCACCTTGACGTCGGTGGCGCCCAGGCGCTTGGAGCTGCGGCAGCAGTCCATGGCCGTGTTGCCCACGCCGATGATCAGCACCCGCTTGCCGACGGAGTCCACGTGGCCGAAGTGGATCGACTCCAGCCACTCGATGCCGATGTGCACGTGGGCGGGGTCGTCCCAGCGCCCCGGGACGTCCAGCTCCTTCCCCTTCGGCGCGCCGCTGCCGACGAAGACGGCGTCCCACCCTTCCTCCAGCAGCGCCTTGAGGGAGGTGACGGGGGTGCTGTAGCGGACCTCGACGCCCAGGTCGGTGATGTAGGCGATCTCCTCGTCCAGCACGCGCGGCGGGAGCCGGAAGGCGGGGATGTTGGTGCGCATGAGCCCGCCGGGGCGGTCGAGCTTCTCGAAGATCACGCACTCGTAGCCGAGCGGCACCAGGTCGTTGCACACCGTGAGCGACGCCGGCCCGCAGCCGACGAGCGCGATGCGGCGGCCGTTCCTGACGGCGGGCGGCTTCGGGAGGTACTCGCCGACGTCGCCGCGATGGTCGGCGGCGACGCGCTTGAGGCGGCAGATGGCGACGGGCTTGCCGTCCACGCGGGTGCGGCGGCAGGCGGGCTCGCAGGGGCGGTCGCAGGTGCGACCGAGGATGCCGGGGAAGACGTTGGACTCGCGGTTGAGCAGGTACGCCTCGGTGTAGCGCCCCTGCGCGATCAGGCGGATGTACTCGGGGACGTTGGTGTGGGCGGGACACGCCCACTGGCAGTCGACCACCCTGTGGTAGTACCGCGGATCGGTGACGTCGGTGGGACCCATTCAGCACCCCTGCGTTGGGAGGATGGGGACGTCCGTCTTTTTCGCCCGGCGCGGAAGGCCCGGGAGGGGCCGGCGGGTGGTGCGCGTGCGAGCGTCCGAGAAGCTTAGCGGGAAAGCGTTGCGCGTTCAAGATGTTTGCCCGCATACGAGCGGGCGTTGCCGGACGCGTGCTGCGGCAGCATCGTGTGGGACGCGCGGCGGGGCTCCCTCCCCCGCGCGGCCCCGGTCGTTCGTTCCTCACGACCAGGGGCCGCGCTCCCCTCTCCCAGACTGCGGGAGAGGGGAACACCCCGGCGCTTCGCGCGACGGAGACCGGGCGCGGAGCGAAATGGTCATGCGGTTGAAGCCTCGCGGGTTGGCGAGGCTTTCCGTGGTTCCAGCGGGCGGCTTCAGCCGCTCGCGAAGCGCCTCGTCGTGCGGCACCCTCGCGGGAGAAAGAACCGATGGATTCGGTAGACGCCGGCGCCACGCGCGGACCCGCCACGGTGCGGCACTTCCGCCAGATCCTGCTCTGGCCGCTGCAGCTGGTGCCACTGGAGGACCGGCGGCAGTTCCAGCGCCACTGGGAGAGCCTGGGGAAGGGCGGGCCCGACGACCCCTGGTTCGAGGTGGCCGACGAGATCGGCGGCGACCCGGCCGCCTTCCAGATGCGCCACTACAGCGAGTTCATCACCTTCCTCCCCGCCGTGCAGCGCTTCCTCTACGGCGAGGGCGGCGACGGCGGCTACGGCGAGTCTCCCATCCGCGTCTTCCGCCGGCGCGACGTCGAGCGCGTGCGGGTGGCCATGGACGTGGGCTCGCCGCCGCTGGAGCTCTCCGTGGCGCACGTGGACCTCTGCTTCTTCTACGACATGGACGTGGTGGTCCTGGCGGTGGAGACGTACGCCGACGACCTGCCGCTCCCGGTGGCGCAGGAGCTCCTCTTCCGCTTCGGGCGCTCGTACCCGGCGTTCTGGGAGGCGGACGGCCGCGGCGGCAACTGCCTGGCCAAGGTGGAGTGGCTCTCGGGCGGCGGGGAGGTGCTTGCCGCCTCGGACTACGAGGACCGGGACCGCTACCTGTCGTTCGTGCGCCGCAACCGCGCCGCCGCCATCTCGGCCGACTGGACGTACCTGATCTCGCCGATGGTGATGGACGCCTCGGAGCGGCCGGGGATGCTGCGCTGCCGCCAGCTCGAGTACCTGCGCATGCCGGTGATGGCGTACCTGGCCGTCGACGAGCCGCGTTCTCTCACCCGCGCCGACTTCGCGCGCCTGGCCTTCGCCACCAAGGCGGGGAGCCCGGACCGGCTCCCGTTCTCGGAGCGCGCCCTGGCCGGCTTCGAGGCCAACTACACCCACGACCAGTTCTGGGGGCTCGACGACCCGGGCGCCGCCAACACGCGCTTCCTCTGCACCGGCTACACCTTCCTGGTGGTGGGCGAGGCGGGCCGTCCGTTCTTCACCGACCCGGAGCGCGGGGTGCTGGGGCAGTTCCGCCACCAGTACTTCCTGCTGGGGCTGATCGCGCACTTCCACAAGGCGGCGCTGCTGATGTTCCGCGACCGGCTGGTGAACGCCATCAGCCGGCTGGACATCCGCGACCCGGCCAGCATCAAGGTGTTCAAGCGCGAGATCCGCATCTTGTTCGAGGTCTTCCTGCGCTTCACCCACCGCTACTGGTTCCACGAGGTGTCGATCCAGGACCCGGCGCGCTCGCTCTTCGCCCTCATGCGCCGCCACCTGGACACCGTGGACCTGTACGACGAGGTGCGCCGCGAGGTGCAGGACATGTCGCAGTACCTGGACAGCGACTCGCTCCGGCGGCAGGCCAACACGGTGGTGCGCCTGACGGTGGTGACCACGGTGGGCCTGATCGCCACCGTCACCACCGGCTTCCTGGGGATGAACCTGATCGAGGCGGCCGACGAGCCGCTGGCGGTGCGCCTGCTCTACTTCGTGCTGGTGCTGGTGCCGACGACGCTGCTCACCCTGGGCTCGGTGATGGTCTCCAAGCGCCTCTCCGACTTCCTGGAGGCGCTCTCCGACGAGCGGCTGCCGGGGAGGGCGAAGCTGGCCACGCTCTTCCAGACGCCGCCGGAGAAGAAGAAGCCTCGGAAACCGGTGGAGATCGGGCGGGCCGAGCTGTCGGTCCCCGGCCCGTCATCGCGGCCGCCGGAAGCGCTCGAGCGCCCCCCGCGATGAAGAGTACCGCCTCGGAGGCCTTCGGCTTCCGGGGCGGTGGAGTTTTCGCGGTCCGCGTCGGCTACGCGGCCGCGGGACCGGGCGTCTCGGCCGCCGGCTCCTCCCGCGCGGCACCGGCGCCGCGCCCGACGATCGCCGCGACCGCCAGATCCGCGGTGACGTTGGCGGTGGTCAGGAACATGTCGGGGATCACGTCCAGCGCGATCAGCAGCGCGATCCCCTCCACGGGGAGGCCGAACTCGAGGTAGACGGGCGCCAGCACGAAGAGCCCGCCGCTGGGGATGCCGGGCGAGTAGAAGCTGAGCGCACCTACCGCCGCCGCCACCGCCGCCAGCTCTCCCGCGCCCAGCCCGATCCCGTAGAGCCGCGCCACGAACAGCGTCTCCGCGATGCGCACGATCGGGGAGGCGAACTTGAGGACGGCGACGGCGGCCGGCAGCACCAGGCCGGTGACGTGGGCGGGGAGCCCCAGCCGGCGCTCGGCGCCCTCCACCAGCGCCGGGAGCGAGGCCAGCGACGAGCGCGTGCTGAAGGCCACCGCCTGGGCGGGGGCGGCCGCCCGCGCGAAGCGCCGGAGCGGCACCCCGCCCGCGAGCGCCGCCAGCGGGTACAGCGCCGCGATGGAGACCACCGTCAGCCCGCAGACGACGAGGAGGAAGGCTCCCACCGCGCCGGCGAGCTGCGCCCCCGTGCGGGCGGCGAGCGGGAACACCAGGCAGAACACGCCGAGCGGCGCCAGCAGCAGGATCCACCCCACCACCACGAACATGGCCTCGGCCACCGCGCGGAAGAAGCGCACGAGCGCGTCCCGGTGCTCGGCCGCCGTGCGGGTGAGCGCGAAGGCGAACACCGCGGTGAAGACGATGAGCGGGAGCATGGCCGCGTCCGCCGCCGCCCGCACCGGGTTGGGCGGCACCAGGCCGGTGAGCCAGTCCCGGAACGGCGGCAGCTCCACCGAGGCGGCCGCTCCGCCGGGAACGCTCCCCCGCAGCGCCGCGGCGGCCTGCGCGTCGAGCGGCACCAGCCCCACCAGCGGCGGCGCCGCCAGCGCGCCGAACGCCGCCGACGCGGCCACCAGCGCGGCGAAGAGCAGCAGCGTCCGCCCCCCGACCCGCCCGGCCGAGCCCGAGCCCGCCGCGGCGATCCCGGTGACCAGGAGCGAGACCACGAGCGGCACCACGGTCATCCGGATCCCGTTGACCCACAGCGTCCCCACCGGCTCGGCCACGCGGGCGAGCGCGAGCAGGGCGGAGCTCTCGCCCGCCGCCGCCACGGCCCCGAGGGCGAGCCCCGCGACGAGAGCGGCGAAGACGCGTGCGGTGGGAGGCATCTGGCTGTTCGCGCGGAGGGGAGGAACGCGGCTGCACGGACCGGTGAGAGCTCCCAGCGAAGATCGATGCGCGGCGGCCCGCGGGCAAGCGTCGGACGCGGACGGTCGGCGGGCGGCCCGGTGGGCGGTACGGTCCTCGCGTGGGGAGCGCGCGAGCCGAACCTCTCAACCGCCGATGCAAGAAGGATTTGCCATGCGCCGTCCCGGTCTTCCGGTCCTGCTCCTCCCTCTGATGCTCGCCGCCGCGTGCGCCCCGTCCACGGCGCCGCGCGGTCCCTCGCCGCGCGCCGCGAACGTCCACCCGGGCTTTGACGCGCAGGTCTACCCGGGCGAGGCCGCGATGCGCGCCTGGCGCCAGGCGTCTCCGTACCGCTGGGTCGGCTACTACCTCCCCGCGCCCTGCCACCGCGACGCTTCGTGGAGCGGCACGCGGGCGGCGCTGGAAGGGATGGGATGGGGGATCGCGATCCTGTACGTGGGCCAGCAGGCGTTCGAGGGCGCGCCGCCGCCGGACACCACGTCGGGCCGGCCGATCGTCTGCTCGCGCACGCTGCTGACGCCCGAGCGCGGCCGCGCCGACGCGCAGGACGCCGTCGCGCGGACCCGGGGCGAGGGGTTCGCGCCGGGGAGCGTGGTCTTCCTGGACGTGGAGCGGATGAGGACGGTGCCGGACAGCCTGCTCGCGTACTACGACGCCTGGGTGAGCGAGGTGCTGCGCGACGGCACCTACGTTCCCGGCACCTACGCGCACCAGGCCAACGCGGCGCAGCTCTTCGCGGCGGCGCGGGCGGCGTACGAGCGGGCGGGGCGGGCCGAGAGCCCGCCGTTCTGGGTGGCGGGCGGCTCCGGCTTCTCGCTCGACCAGCCGCCGTACGCCATCGGCCTCCCGTACGTGCGCGTGTGGCAGGGCGTGCTGGACGCGGACCGCACGTGGGGGGACGTCAACCTGCGGGTGGACGAGAACGTGGCGGACCGGCCGAACCCGTCGGCGCCGCGGTGAGGCGAAGCGCCGCGAAGACGACGGCAACGTCGTGAGGCCGAACGGAACGGGCGCCGGAGGCGATGCTCCGGCGCCCGTTCCGCGTCCTGGTCCGCCCCTACCGCGGCCGCCCGCCCGGCGGAGGGGGGCCGTCGCGTGGAGGCCGTCCGTCGCGCGGGGGCGGCCCCTTGGGCGGGGGGAGGCCGCCGGGCGGGGGCCCACCGCCGCGCTCGGGTGGACGGCCGAACTCCGCCAGCCGCTCTCGCTGGGCCTCGTCCAGCAGGGGCGCCAGGCGCGCGCGCAGCGAGTCCAGCTCGGCGCGGAGCCGGCCGTGCGCGCCCTGCACGATCTCGTGGTTGCGGCGCGCCGTGGCCTCCAGGTGCGGGCGGATCGCCCGGCGCTGCGCCTCGTCGCGGGGGCGGATCACCTCCTCCA
The DNA here is from genome assembly GCA_036389795.1 of Longimicrobium sp. Classification (NCBI taxonomy): domain Bacteria; kingdom Pseudomonadati; phylum Gemmatimonadota; class Longimicrobiia; order Longimicrobiales; family Longimicrobiaceae; genus Longimicrobium; species Longimicrobium sp. The sequence goes on along the minus strand of DASVWD010000213.1, from coordinate 13,085 downwards.
GGTGCGCCACGAAGCCGGGTGGCCGGCGCAGCTCGCGGATCTTCTCCGCGCGGCGCGAGGCCAGCGCGCCGCCGCCCACCGCGCCCAGCAGCACGCCCAGCGCCAGCGTCGCCAGGAGGATCAGGGCCGACCGGGTCTCGATTCTCATCGCGCTCACCTCACGGCTCCGGCTCGTACAGCGCCGCCCCGGACGAGTAGGCCGCCTCGAAGGTGACGGCCGGCAGCCCCAGCGCCGCCTCCAGCGGGTCGCGCGCGCCCTCGCGCGAGCCGGCGACGGCGTTGTGGACGCCGAGCGCCACCAGGGCGGCGAGCCCCACCGGCGCCAGGCGCAGGAACTGCCGCTGCAGCGCCCGGGCGAGCGCGGCGGCGGGCGCCGTCTCCTCCGCCCGCAGCCGCGCGAGGACGCGGGAGGAGAATCCCGCGCCGAACCCCTCCGCGCGGCTCGACGCCAGCAGCGCCGCGGCGGCGCGCGCCCGCTCCAGCGCGGCGGCCAGCTCCGGCTCGCGGCGCAGCCGCTCGCGCAGCCGCGCCTCCTCCCCGCCGTCCAGCTCCCCCAGCGCCGCGCGCAGCAGGAGCTCGCGGTCCGCGTCGTTCATCGTCCCCCCTCCATCGTTCGCCCCTCCCGGGCGTAGGGCTCCAGCCAGCGCTCCAGCTCCCGCATGGCGCGCGAGAGGCGCGAGAGCACGGTGCCCTCGCGGATCCCCAGCACCTCCGCCGTCTCGCGCGTCGAGCAGCCGTCGATCATCCTGAGCACCACCACCGGCCGGTGCTTCGGGCCCAGGCGGTCGATGGCCGCGCGCACCGCCGCCCGCGCCTCGCCGGCCTCCGCCTCGTCCGTCGCCTCAGCCGGGGGATCGGGGAGGCGCGCGCCCGGCCGGTCGCGGCTCGGGAAGCGCAGGGCGAAGCGACGGCGCCGCTTGAGCGCGTTGAGCGACAGGTTCACCGCGATCCGGCGCAGCCAGGTGGCCAGCGACGCCTCGCCCCGGTAGCGGCCGAGCGAGCGGTAGAAGCGGATGAACGTCTCCTGCCCCACGTCGTCGGCGTCGTCGCCGGGGCCCAGCATGCCGACGACGGTGGACGCCACCACCGGCTCGTAGCGCTCCACCAGGAGCCGGAAGGCGCGCTGGTCGCCGCGGCGCGCCCGCTCCACCAGCTCCCGGTCGTCGTCGCGGTCGTGCATCCCGTGGCCCCGGCTCCCCCGTCCCCTTCCCTCGTCCATTCGTAGACAACCCGGGCGCCGCGCTCATTCCACGCGCACGGGGCCTCTCCCCAGGACTGTCATTCCGAGCGGCGCCGCGACACCGAGCCTGCTTCACACTCGAAGCTGGGCGGCGCCCGAGGAATCTACCGACCCCACGCGGATGCCGGCCCGGTGCATCCATCCGACCCCTGGCCAGCCGCGGCTGGATTCCTCGGGAGCCCGGCCGGCTGCGTGCCAGACGCAGATTCGGCGCATCGGGCTCCACTCGGAATGACATCTCTCGAAGGAGTGCGGTCCCCCGCCCGGGCGGAGATGGAATGGAAGCGGAGGTGGCGTTGTCGGAAAGGGGGAAGGCGATGGACCCGTCCCACCTCTCAACCGCGGAGGTCCGCCATGCACCGGCTCCACGCGCTCCTCGGCACCGCGCTCGCGGGCGCCGCCACGCTCCTGGCCTGCGGCAGCAGCTCCGTCGGCCCGTCGGAACCGGACGGGGAGATCCCGGCCGTGTTCCGGAAGTTCGCCGCCACCGTCGAGGTCTCGCTCGACGGCGACTATGTGGTCCTGCGCTCCGACGGCGTCCCCGACCACGGCAGCCCCTACTTCGCCCCCAGTGACCCGAAGTACGAGGCGTACGACGGCGCGAACCCCGGCTTCGTGCTGAACCCCAACCGCATCGAGGCGCAGGAGATGGTGGTCCGCATCCCCCTGCACCCGCGACAGGCTGCGGCCCCCCAGCCCACGCCGCTGGGGCCGATCGGGATGGCGGTGAACGGGGTGGCGATCTTCAACCAGTACGCGGGCCCCAATCGCCCGCTGGGCCGCGAGATCGACTCGTTCGACCAGTACAACGGCCATCCCCAGCAGACGGGCGTCTACCACTACCACGTGGAGCCGCTCCACCTCAGCCGCACGAAGGGGAGCGACGCGCTGGTGGGCTTCCTCCTCGACGGCTTCCCGGTCTACGGCCCCGTGGAGAACGGCCGCCGCGTGACCAACGCCGACCTGGACGCGCTGCACGGCCACTTCGGCGCCACGGCCGACTACCCGCAGGGCGTCTACCACTACCACGTGACCTCGGAAGACCCGTACATCAACGGCGCGGGCTTCTACGGCGTCCCGGGCACCGCCAGCCGGTAGGTGGGCGATGATCGGAGCAAACGTCCCGCGGCGGCTCGCGTCCACCGCCGCGCCGGCGGCGATGCTGCTCCTGCTGGCGGCGGCGGACGCGCCGCGGCGGGAGGTGGACGCGGCGGACCCGGGGCTCGGCCGCGCGCGCGGCGTCCTCTACCTGCGCGGCGCGCCGTTCACCGGCCGGGTGGTGGAGCGCCGCGCGGACGGGTCGCTCGCGGGCGTGACGCCCTACGCGGCCGGGCGGCGGCACGGGACGGTCCTGGCCTGGTACGCCGGCGGGGCGCCCCGGCACCGGCGGCGCTACGTACGCGGGCGCGAGGACGGCGCGCACGCGGGGTGGTGGGAGGACGGGTCGCGGAGGTTCGCCTACCGCTTCCGGGACGGCTTCGCGGAGGGCGTCGCGCGCGAGTGGCTCCGCGACGGGACGCCGTACCGCGAGGCGCGCTACCGGCGCGGCCGCGAGGCGGGTCTGCAGCGGATGTGGTGGCCGGACGGGACGCTCCGCGCCAGCTACGTGGTGCGCGACGGCCGGCGCTACGGCCTGCTCGGGTCGAAGGGGTGCACGGGAGACGAGGGGAAAGGGGGAGACGGATGAATCTCGACGCCGAGCCGCCCGCGCTCCCTCCCGCGCGGGCGGAAAACGAAGAAGGGTCGCCGCCGCGCCTGGACCGGCGGATGCGCGACGCCGCGGACGAAAGCGGGCCCCGCCGCCGGATACTCCTGCTCGGCTTCGTCCTGATCGCGGTTGGAAGCTGCGCGCACGAGCCGCGGGGGCTGCCGTTCTACCGCGGGCCCGACCTCACCCCGGAATGGATCGCGCAGGATTCGCCCGAGTACGCGGCGATCCACCGCGTGGCCGACTTCGCGCTCACGGACCAGCACGGCGAGACGGTGACGGCGCGGGAGCTGAACGGCAGGGTGACGGTGGCGAGCTTCTTCTTCACCTCGTGCGGCCAGATCTGCCCGACGCTGCGCTCCAGCCTGGCGCGGGTGCGGGACGCGTTCGCGGGCGACACGGCGGTGCTCCTCCTCTCCCACACCGTGGTCCCCGAGGCGGACAGCGTGGGGGCGCTGGCGGCTTACGCGCACCGGCACGGCATCCACGGGCGGCAGTGGCGCCTGCTCACCGGCGGCCGCGAGGAGATCCGGCGGCTGGCGCGGGAGTCGTACTTCGTGGAGCTGGACGACCCCGGCGGCAACACCGCGGGCAACCTGGTCCACACCGAGACGCTGGTGCTGCTCGACGCCGGGCGGCGCATCCGCGGCGTCTACGACGGCACCCTGCCCTACGACGTCGCGCAGCTCATCGAGGACGTCCGCGCGCTGGAGGAAGAGCAGTCGCGAAGCGGAGAGCCGTAGCCGCGACCGTCATCATCCGCACGAAATCGTCAGAACGGCTTTACTCTCACCGAGGACACGGAGAACACAGGGAAACAGCGGGAGTCGGAGCGAAGTTCTCCGTTTCCTCCGTGTCCTCTGTGAGAACCATCAAAAGACTTGAGGCCGCTGTTTTCCGGGTCAGGTCACGAGAGGTGGATGCCGCACTCCGTCCGGCCCGCGCCGCGCCAGCGGCCGGCGCGCTCGTCTTCGCCGGCCTGCAAGGGCGTGGTGAGCGGCTCGTCGCCGATGCTGGCGTAGCCCCGGTCGTGCAGCGGGTTGTAGGGGATGCCGTGCGCCAGGATGAACTCCCACACCTGCCGCCGCGTCCAGGCGGCCAGCGGGTTCACGCGCACCTGCAGGCCGCCCTCGAACACGGGGAGGTGCGCGCGCGTGGCCGCCTGATCGCGCCGCCGCCCGGTGATCCACCCCTCCAGCCCCGCCGTGGCGCGGCGGAACGGCTCCACCTTCGCCACCTGCTGGTAGAGGTCCAGGTCGCGCTCCCACAGGCGCTCGCCCCAGCGCGCCTCGAACTCCGCGCGGCTCGCGGCGGGGCGGTACACGCGCAGGTCCAGCCCGTAGCGCTCCCGCACCCGCTCCGCCAGCTCCAGCGTCTCGGGGAAGTGGTGCAGCGTGTCGACGAAGAGCACCGGGAGCTCCAGCCCCAGCTCCGCCAGGAGGTGGATCACCACCAGGCTCCCCGGCCCGAACGCCGAGACCACCGCGAGCCTGCCGGGCGCGAAGGCGTCGGCCGCCGCGCGCAACACCGCCCCGGGCGCGGCGCCCTCGTACGCGCGGGCCAGCGCCTCCACGCCCAGCGTCGAAGCGGCGGCGCTCATGCGGCCGCCTCCACCGGCTCGGCGGCCCCCGGCGCGCCCACCCGCGCCCAGAAGTCGCCGAAGCGCTCGCCCGGGAGCCGCTCGTCGCGGAAGCGCTCGAAGAGCGGCCGCACCGTGGGCACCAGCCCCTCCAGCGGCACCAGCTCGGCCACCGGGAAGGCGAGCCGCGTCCCCTCGGGGTTGCCGCCCACGTAGACCACGTACTTGTTCAGCGTGCGCCCCACGAAGGCCAGGTCGGCCGTGTAGGGGCGCGCGCACCCGTTGGGGCACCCCGTCATGCGGATGGTGAGCTCCTCCCCCGCCAGCCCCAGCCCGGCCAGCTCGCGCTCCAGCAGGTCGATCACCCCCGGGAGCGCCCGCTCGGCGTCGGCGAGCGCCAGCCCGCAGGTGGGGAGCGCCGGGCACGCCAGCGAGTGGCGGCGGGCCAGCGACAGCTCGCGCGGGGGGATCACCCCGTGCGCGGCCAGCACCGCGTCGACCTCGCGCCGGTCCGCCGCCTCGATATCCGTCAGCAGCAGGTTCTGCTGGGTGGAGAGGTGCACGCTGGCGCCGAAGCGCTCCACCACCGCGCGCAGCGCGCTCCGCAGCCGCACCCCGCCCTCGTCCTTGATGCGCCCGTTCTCCACCCACACCCCGCGCAGCCAGCGCCCGTCCTCCTGCCGGTGCCACCCCAGGTGGTCGTGCACGCCGGTCACCTCCACGGGCGCGGGCGGCGCCAGCGGCCGGCCCAGGCGCACCTCCACCTCGGCGCGGAACCAGCCGATCCCCCGCTCGTCGAGCAGGTACTTGAGCCGCGCCCGCTTGCGGTTGGCGCGGTTGCCGTGGTCGCGCTGCACGGCGATCACCGCGCGCGCCACCTCGAGCAGCTCCCCGGGGCGGGCGAAGCCGAGCGGCGAGGCCAGGCGCGGGTAGGTCTCCTCCTTCCCGTGCGTCTGCCCCAGCCCGCCGCCCACCAGCACGTTGAAGCCCGCGAGCGCGCCGTCCTCGGCCACCACCACGAAGCCCAGGTCGTTGGTGAAGACGTCGGTGCAGTTGTCGTCGGGGAAGGCGAAGGCCACCTTGAACTTGCGCGGCAGGTAGCGCTCGCCGTACAGCGGGTCGGGCTCGGCCCGGGCGGCCGTGGTCACCTGCGTCCCCTCGATCCAGATCTCGTGGTAGGCGCGCGTGGCGGGGAGCGTGGCGTCGGAGAGCTCGCGGGCGATGCGCGCCACCTCGCCGCGCAGGCCGCCGCGGACGTGCGCCGGGCAGCTCACCACGTTGCGCACCACGTCGCCGCAGGCGCCCAGCGTGGTCACCAGCGCCTCGTTCAGCTCGTGCACGGTGCGGCGCAGGCTCCCCTTGAGCACCCCGTGGAACTGGAAGCCCTGGCGCGTGGTGATGCGCAGCGTGCCGTCGGCGTGGCGGCCGGCCAGGTCGTCGTGCGCCAGGTACTGCGCGGCCGTGAGCACCCCGCCCGGGAGCTTGGAGCGGATCATGAACTGGTAGGCGGGCTCCAGCCCCTCCTTCTTGCGCGCCCGGCGCTGGTCGCGGTCCTCCTGCTGGTACGAGCCGTGGAACTTGAGCAGCGTGCTCGCGTCGCCCGAGAGGTGCGTCCCCCCGCCCGCCAGCTCCTCGGCCAGGGTGCCGCGCAGCCCCAGGCTCTCCTCCTTCACGCGCTCCACCTCGGAGAGCGCGGCCTCGTCGATCGTGGTGCTCATCGCGGATACTCCTCGCGGTCGATGATTTCAGGCCGCCCGGGCGGCGGAGCGCTCGCCTGCGTAGGCGCGCACCAGCACGTCGGCCACCTCGGGGCGGCTGAACTCCGCTGGGGGCCGCTCGCCGGCGGCCAGGAGCTCGCGCACCCGGGTGCCGGAGAGGAAGACGTGGTGCCCGGCGTCGTGCGGGCAGGTCTTGGGAGAGACCATCTGGTCGCAGCGCCGGCAGAAGAAGGCGTGCTCGAACTTCAGCGGCACGATCCCCAGCCGGTCGAGATCGACGCGGTCGAAGATCTCCTGCGCCGCGTAGGTGCCGTAGTAGCTCCCCACCCCGGCGTGGTCGCGCCCCACGATGAAGTGCGTGCAGCCGTAGTTGCGCCGCACGATGGCGTGGAAGACGGCCTCGCGCGGGCCGGCGTAGCGCATGGCGGCGGGGAGGACGGAGAGGAGCACGCGCCCCCGCGGGTAGTAGTGCTCCAGGATCACCCGGTAGCACTCCATGCGCACCTCGGCGGGGACGTCGTCGCTCTTGGTGTCGCCCACCAGCGGGTGCAGGAGGAGCCCGTCCACCACCTCCAGCGCGCACTTCTGCAGGTACTCGTGCGCGCGGTGCACGGGGTTGCGGGTCTGGAACGCCACCACCGTCCGCCAGCCGCGGCGGGCGAACTCTTCGCGCGTCCCGGCGGGGGTCAGGTTGTCGGCGGGGAAGCCGCTGACGTCGCCCTCGTACAGGTACTCCACCGGGCCGGCCACCAGCACCTCGCCCAGCGTGTCGAGCCGCGCCACCCCGGGGTGCGCCCGGTCGCTGGTCCCGTAGACGCGCGCGGCCTCGCGGTCGCGGCTCCAGGAAAAGGTCTCCTCCACCGTGACCACCGCCGCCACCTCGCCCCGCGCGGTCACCAGCGCCACCCGGTCGCCCTTCCCGAAGCGGGCCGCCTCGGCGCGCGTGGCCGCGAGGGTGACGGGGATCGACCAGGGGAGGCCGTCCGCCAGCGTCATGCGCTCGACCACGCTCTCGTAGTCGTCGCGCCCCGGGAAGCCGGTGAGCGGGCTGTAGCCCCCCACGGCGATCAGGTACAGGTCCGACAGGGTGTGGGAGGGGATGGCGATGCGCGGGAGCCGCGCGGCCTCCCGGCGCCGCTCGGCCGCGGCCGCGGGCGGGACGCGGCGGTCCACCAGGACGCCTCCGTACGGGGTGATCGGCATGCGCTCCTCTGCTCCGTTCAGTCGGCCGCGCGCAGGGCCCGGCCCGCGCCCAGGTAGCCGTGGGTCTCCAGGTATGCGACGACGAGCGCGGCCGACTCCTCCAGCGGGAGCCGCCCGGTGTCGACGGTGAGCTCGGGCGCTTCCGGCGCCTCGTAGGGGGCCGAGACCCCGGTGAAGTCGGGGATCTCGCCGCGGCGCGCCTTCCGGTAGAGCCCCTTCGGGTCGCGCGCCTCGCAGGTGGCCAGGTCGGCCGCCACGAACACCTCCACGAAGTCGCCGGGGGCGAAGAGGCCGCGCGCCGCGGCGCGGTCGGCCCGGTAGGGCGAGATGAAGGCGGTGAGGACGATCGCGCCGAACTCGGTGAAGAGCCGGGCCACCTCGGCCACGCGGCGGATGTTCTCCGCGCGGTCCGCGGGCGAGAAGCCCAGGTCGCGGTTGAGGCCGTGCCGGAGGTTGTCGCCGTCCAGCACCACCACCTCGGCGCCGCGCGCGAACAGCTCGGCCTCCAGCGCGCGCGCCAGCGTGCTCTTCCCCGAGGCGGAGAGCCCGGTGAGCCAGAGGGTGGCGCCCCGGTGCCCGCGCGCGGCCTCGCGGTCGGCCCGCGAGACCTGGCCGGCGTGCCAGTGGAGGTTGCGGGCGGCGGGGGTCGGGGTGTCGGTCATCGGTGCGTCGGTGAGTGCGAAGGTGCGAAAGTGCGAAAGTGCGAAAGTGCGTCAGCCGGCGTCGCCGGGCGCGGCGGCGGGAGGCTGGACGGCGGCGGGACCCGGGTCGGCGGCTTCGGCGACGCCGCGCTCGGCGGACGGCCGGGAGGCGAAGGTCAGCACGCCCAGGATGAGCAGCACCGAGGCGAGCGCCTCGCGCAGCACCCGCTCGGGGACCCGCAGGGTGACGCGGCTCCCGATCACCACCCCCGGGACCGACCCCGCCAGCAGCGACAGGGTGAGCGCCGGGTCGACCGCGCCCACGGCCAGGTGCGCCAGCCCCGCCGCGAAGGTCAGCAGCGCGGTGTGCACGATCACGGTGCCCACCAGGCGGGGCCCATCCGCGCGCGCCGCCGTGGAGAGGAAGGCGGTGGTCAGGCTCCCCGAGCCGATGGAGGTGATCCCGGCCGTGGCCCCCACCACCGCTCCGCCGCCGGAGAGGAGCCACCCCGGCACCCGGCGCGGCGCCGGCGCCCGCCCGTCGCCCAGGCGGCCCCGCACCAGCAGCGCCGACGCCAGCAGCATCAGCACGATCCCCACGGCGTGCTTGACCGACTGCTCCAGCGCGGGGGTGGAGAGGCCCAGGCGGGAGAAGAGGAAGACCGCGACGACGGCGGCCGGGACGCTCCCCGCCGCCAGCCGGGCCACGGCGCCGAGGTCCGAGGTGCGCAGCCGCACGTGCTCCCACCCGCCGACGGCGGTGGTGACCGCGGCGTTCACCAGCCCGCTGGCCACCGCCTGCAGGGGCGGCACCCCCAGCCCCACGATCAGCAGGGGGGTCATCACCGACCCGCCCCCCATCCCCGTCATCCCGATGAGGCCGCCCACCAGGAGGCCCGCCAGCGTCGCTCTCCAGTCCATCGCCTCTGCTCCGGGGGTTCGTGTGCTCCGCCGCCGCGATGAAGACGGCCACGGCATCCGCTGGGGGTGCCGTGGCCGGGGGTGCCGCGTCCGCTGCCGCCGTGCATGAGGACCTGGCTACGGTCCGCCCCGGCAGCGCGCGCCCCCGGCCACGGCGCACCGACATGCCGCGGCCCACGGGCAGGTGCGACAACAGTCGCGCACGGTGGCCCGAAAGAGCGGGGATGGAGGCACGAGAAGACGCATCGTAAGCGGCGGTCAGTGCTCGTGGATGGACGGGTCGGCCTCGCCGGACCAGGTCGGCGCGGCCGCACGGACGACGGGGGTGATGGTCAGGGTGGTCTGCATCGTCGTCGGCTCGTCGGTGGCGGTTGGCTCGGTCGAAAACGCAAAAACCCCGGCCTGCGCGGGCAGGCCGGGGTCCGGGTCGCTTCTGCTCCCTGAGACGCTACTCGCCGCGTCCGCCGGTGCACACGCTCTCCACTCCCGCCTCCCCGATGGGGATCAGGATGCCACGACAACAACAGCAGGGGCGGAGAGCGGATCGGGTCAGCACGTAGAACGGTCCGGTCGCAAGTGGTCGCGAAACGTGGTGGTCGTACATTACCCTCCGCTCCCGCCGCCTGTCAACCCCGCCGGCCGCGCGGCGGGCCGGGCCGCGGACGCACCCCGTTCACGTTCGAGCCTCCGTCCGGCGCGAGCGGGCGCCATCCCCGGGACCCGGCGGAGGAATCCCGTGCGGTGGATCTCCCGGGGCGCGGCGGGGGGCGGGTTTCGCCGCCGCCCCGGTTGCGCTCCCGGGCCGCGGCACCGAGGTTGAGCGCGGGCGGCCGCCGGAACGCGCGGCCCCGATCCCCTGTCGCTCCAGCCAGAGCCCACGATGCGCAGAATCGCCCTGCTCGCCTGCCTGGTCCTCTCCCCGCCCGCCGCGCTGGCGGCGCAGGAGGAGCCCATCACCCGCGCCGACACGCTGCGCGGCTCCATCGGGCCCGCGCGCGCGTGGTGGGACGTGACCTTCTACGACCTGCACGTGGCCATCACCCCCGCCGACAGCAGCATCCGCGGGAAGACCGGCATCACCTACCGGGTGACGGGGCCCGCGCGGGAGATGCAGATCGACCTGCAGGTGCCGCTGGAGGTGGACAGCGTGCTGCAGGACGGGCGGCGCCTCACCTGGCGGCGCGACGGCAACGCCTTCTTCGTGCGCACCGCGGCGCCGCAGCCGGTGGGGCGGCAGAAGACCGTGACCGTGCACTACCACGGCCGGCCGCGCGTGGCGCGCAACGCGCCCTGGGACGGCGGCTTCGTGTGGGGGCGCGACAGCCTGGGCAACGTGTGGGTGGCCACCGCGGTGCAGGAGCTGGGCGCCAGCGCCTGGTGGCCCAACAAGGACACCCAGGCCGACGAGCCCGACAGCCAGCGGGTGGCCATCACCGTCCCCGACCCGATGGTGGACGTCTCCAACGGCCGGCTGCGCCGGACCACGCGCAACGGCGACGGCACCACCACCTACGAGTGGTTCGTCTCCAGCCCCATCAACAACTACGACGTGGCGGTCAACGCCGGCCGGTACGCGCACTTCAGCGACGTCTACGAGGGCGAGGGCGGGCGGCTGACGCTGGACTTCTGGCCGCTGGAGTACCACCTGGAGACGGCCCGGCGCCAGTTCCAGCAGGCCAGGCCGATGCTGGCCTGCTTCGAGCGCTGGTTCGGCCCGTTCCCCTGGTACCGGGACGGCTACAAGCTGGTGGAGACGCCGCACCTGGGGATGGAGCACCAGACCGCGGTGGCGTACGGCAACCGCTACCGCAACGGCTACCTGGGGCGCGACCTCTCGGGAACGGGACTGGGGCTGGCCTGGGACTTCATCATCGTGCACGAGAGCGGCCACGAGTGGTTCGGCAACAACATCACCACGAAGGACATCGCCGACATGTGGGTGCACGAGGGGTTCACCGCCTACTCCGAGGGGCTCTACACCGAGTGCCAGCAGGGGAAGGAGGCCGGCGCGCGCTACATCGTCGGCGTCCGCCGCAACATCCAGAACGACCGCCCGGTGGTGGGCCCCTACGGCGTCAACAAGCCGGGGTCGGGCGACATGTACTACAAGGGCAGCAACATGCTGCACACCATCCGCCAGGTGGTCGGCGACGACGAGAAGTGGCGCGCCGTCCTGCGCGGCCTGAACACCACCTTCCGCCACCAGACCGTCACCGGCCGTCAGGTGACGGAGTACATCAGCCGCCAGTCGGGGATCGACCTCTCGAAGGTCTTCCAGCAGTACCTGACCACCACGCGCATCCCCGTGCTGGAGTACCGCATCGAGGGCTCCACGCTCCGGTACCGCTGGGCCAACGTGGTCCCCGGCTTCGACATGCCGGTGCGCGTGACGCTCGCCGACGGCGCCTTCGAGACGATCCGTCCCACGGAAGCCTGGAAGACGGCCCAGCTTCGCCTGTCGAGCCCCGGCGCCTTCCGGGTGGACGAGAACTTCTACGTCACGGCCCGGAACGTCGGCGCGGCGGGGGCGCGGTAGGGGAGGAGCGGAATCTTCAGCGGTAAGGACGTCAGCGCCGCGTGATCTGGCCTGAGTAGAAGGCCTGATCCGCGGCGCTTCGACTGGCTCCGGCGCGGCGGCAGGGGCCCCCGCCCTGGCGCCTGGCGCGCCTGTCCCTCCCCCGAACTTCAGGGGAGGGACTTCGGCGCTTCGCGCGACGGGCGGGAGGAAAGATCCCTTGGTTTTGCCGTCATCCTGAGGCCCGGTCGCACAGAACCAGCGTTCGCCTGGATGACAGCAGGGCCGAAGGATCTACTCACCGTGGCAGGTGGGTTGGGCGCGGTAGCGGCTCAGATGACCGCTTCGCTTGATCCCCCGATCGCCAGCTGCTTATCCGTAGCCCTCAGCGGATGGTGACGTAGCGCTCCAGGCGGGCGACGGATCATCCGCTCACCTCCGCAGTCGTGCCCGGCAAGAAGCTGAGCGCGGCCTGCGAGCCCGCGACCCACTGCTTCGCCCCGTCAACCGCCTCGCGGAAGAAGTGCCGCCCGGCGGCGAGCCGCTCGGCCAGCTCGGCGCGGCCGACCGTGACCACGTTCACTTCGCGGTCGAGCAGGACGCCGGTCTCCAGCGTGTGCCGGAGAAGCTCGGCTTCGTCCACGGCGTCGCCCACCACGAAGAGGTCCACGTCGCTGTCGGGCCGCGCCGCGCCTTTCGCGTGAGAGCCGAAGATGAAGGCGGCGTCGATCCCCCGCACCTCGGCGAGGGCGAAGGGAAGCACGTCCGCCGGGCGGCTGAGGTGGCGCACGAGCTGGCGCAGATGCGGCCAGACCGGGTGGGTCTCGTCGAGCCGGTAGCGCACCCGCGCGCCGTCCTCCTCGCGCACGAGCACGCCGAGCGACGACAGCCGGTCGAGCTCGGTCTGGAGCGAGCGCGGCCCCAGGCCCGTCGCCCGCTCCAGCGCGCGGACGTGAGGGCGCGACTCGGGGTTCACGGCAAAGTAGCGGACGAGCCGCGCCATCGCCCCGGAGGCGAGCGCGGTGGAGAGCGGATCGGCTGCTTTTGTGGATCGTGGCATCCCGAAGTTCCTCTATAGATCTTCTGCACGAAAATATAGTGCGGTCCGAATCCGCGGCGCAACCCGAGCACCATCTGGGTAACGGCCGCCGCCCCTGCTCGGAGCGGCGGCCGTTCGACGTCCGCCCGTCGAGTGGCTGACCCGCGTCAGCGGATGGTGACGTAGCGCTCCAGGCGGGCGACTTCCTCGTCGTCGACGTACTTGCCGATCTCGCGGCGGAACTGCTCGATGTTGCGGTAGGGGCGGTACTCCTCGAACTCGTGCCGCATCCGGGCGCCCACGCCGGGGATCAGCATGATCTCCTCGCCGCTGGCACTGTTGAGGTCCAGCGGCTTCCACAGGCGCGTGTAGACGGAGTCGCGCTGCTCCTCGCTCAGGCGGCCGGCCAGCACGCGGTCCACGGCCGTCATGTCGGCGTAGGGGCGGCCCTGGACGAGCGCGTCGGCCAGCGCCGCGTCGAGGTTGGGCACCGCCAGGAGCTGCTCGCGCGAGGCCTGGTT
>DASVWD010000212.1 GCA_036389795.1 Longimicrobium sp. | reverse complement strand
GGTGGCGACGCGGTAGCGGCGCCGGGTGAGGGCCCGCCGGGTGAGGGCCACACGAATGCCCCTCTCCCGCGGGAGGCGGGAGAGGGGCCGGGTGCGGCGGCGCTCTCGGCGCTAGATCACCCCGCCGCCGCTGTCGCGCTCGCCGCGCCACACGGCGTCGTCGTCCACCTCGTCGGGCTCGTGGTGGACCACCTCCACGGCGGGGGCCGGGGCGTGGCGCGTGACCCGCATGATCCCCTCCCAGCCGCAGGCGGTGCACCAGCGCCGCCCCAGGAAGCGGCGGACGGGCTTCAGCGGCCTCACGCGGATCGGGAGGGTCTCGCTCCCGCAGCGCGGGCAGTCGCGGCCGGAGGGGAGAAGCGCCACCAGGAGGGCCAGCGGCGCCACCAGCATCACCACCCAGAGCGCCGTCAGGAACATCATGAACATCGGTCCCTCCTTGTCCCCGTTCTCCGCCTGCGCGCCTCCCGCGCTCGCTGGAGCGTAAGGCAAGGGGTGTGCCGTCCGCGCCCACACCGGCCGCACCGGACGCGGCCCCGATGTACCGGCAGATGAACGTCTTACGCGTCGACCCGTCGCGTCCCGAAAAAGCCGCCCTGGAGCGCGCCGCCGAGGTGCTCCGCGGCGGCGGGCTGGTGGCCTTCCCCACCGAGACGGTGTACGGGCTGGGCGCCCACGCGCTCGACCCGGCGGCCGTCGAGCGCATCTACGCGGCGAAGGGGCGGCCGGCGTACAACCCCCTGATCGTCCACGTCCCCGGCGTGGAGCTCGCCCGCGCGCTGGCCGCCGCGTGGCCCGAGGCGGCGGACCGTCTGGCCGCGCGCTTCTGGCCCGGCCCGCTCACGCTGGTGGTCCCCCGCTCCGCCGTGATCCCGGAGGCCGTGAGCGCCGGGCTGGCCACGGTGGGGCTGCGCGTCCCGGCGCACCCGGTGGCGCACGCGCTGCTGGAGACGGCGGGGATCCCGGTCGCCGCGCCGAGCGCCAACCGCTCCGCGCAGGTGTCGCCCACCACCGCCGAGCACGTCCGCCGCAGTTTGGGGGCGCGGGTCGACCTGCTCCTCGACGCCGGGCCCACGCCGGTCGGCATCGAGTCCACCGTGCTCAGCCTGGCGGGCGAGGTGCCCACGGTGCTGCGCCCCGGCTCCATCTCGCTCGACGAGCTGCGCGAGGTGCTGGGCGAGGTGGCGGCGGCGGCGGACGAGCCGGAGGGGAAGGCGGCCCGCCCCTCTCCGGGGATGCTGGACCGGCACTACGCCCCGCGCGCGGAGGTGCGCCTCTTCCCCCCCGCCGAGCGCCAGCGCGTCTTCGGGCGGGCGTCGTGGGGGAGCGACGAGGAGCGCACGGTAGGGGTGATCGCCTTCGCGCCGGCGGCGAGCCCCGGCGCCGAGGTGGTGGAGATGCCCGCCGACGCGCGGGAGTACGCCGCGCGCCTCTACGCCGCCCTGCACGAGCTGGACGCGCGCGGCTGCGACCTCGTCTACGTCGAGAGCGTCCCCGACACGCCGGAGTGGGCCGGCATCCGCGACCGGCTGCGGCGCGCCTCCGCGCCGCGGTAGCCCGCCCGGCGCTCGATCATCCCGACCTTCTTCTCCCGGACATGCTTCGCTCGATTCGCCCCGGCACGATCTCCCTCCTCGCCCTCTGCGGCGCCCTCGGACTGGCGGCGTGCGGCGACTCCGCCCCGGGCACCGTCGTCGGGGACGCGTACATCGTGCTGGAGACGGGGCAGGAGGTGAGCTTCGGCGGGCTGCGGGTGGGGCTGGTCCCGGAAGACGAGGCGCTCGACACCATGCTCGCCCGGCTCTGCCCGCGCCGGGACGCCGCGGCCGGCGCCGACTCGGCGGCGCGGGAGACGGCGTGGGGCCGGCGCGCGCAGCTCCTTTCCCAGCGCGCGCGGCGGACGGTGACCGCCACCGCGGCCGCGCAGTTCTTCATCGATACCGTCGCGCCCGGGGAGTACCGCGTGTGGGCGGACACGGCGTACGGGGGGACGCGCTGGACCTGGCTGCAGCCGGTGCGCGTCCGGTCCGGAGACACGGTGCGCGTGAACCTGAGCAACGCCAACCCCGACGAGAACCCGTTCCGGTGCCCGTCGGAATAGCGGGCGGCCACGGATCACGACTCTTCACATACCAGGCACGGGGCAGCCTGTCCGCGTCTCACCATCCCCCGGGCGAAGTCACCCGGTGAGCAGGTCCGGTCCGCGCGCGGCGATCGCCGGGGAGCTCGCCCGCCGGGACCAGCTCCCTGCCCTCGTGCCCACCCACCGGCCTGGCCGGCACTGAACAGGGGATCGCCGCGGCCATGCCTCTGCTCCCGTTCGAGCGCTACGAGCTCCACTCCGCCCTGCCCGCCGCCGAAGCTGCGTCGCGGCTCGCCGCCGCGGTCGAGCCGGAGCGCCGGTTCCGCTCGGGAAAGGCGGCGCGTGCGTTCGAAGGCGAGGTCGGCGGCGCCGGGTTCCGCATCCGGAGGATCATCGGCTACCGGAACTCGTTCCTCCCCACGATCCACGGCCGGATCGTTCCAGACGCGGGCGGGTCGCGCGTCCGCTGCACGCTGACCCTCCACCCGCTCACCGCCGTCATCACGGCGCTCTGGCTCGCCGGGGTGGTCCTGATCGGCGGCGGAATCGCGCTCGGTCCGCTGCCGCCGGGGCAATCCGGCTGGTCCCGGGTGGCCCCGCTCGGCATGCTCCTGTTCGGCTGGGGGCTGGTGTCGGGCGCGTTCACGCTCGAGGCACGCCGGGCGCGGCGCCTGCTGAGCGAGTTGCTCGACGCCAGAGAAGCCGGCAGGCCCACGTGACCGACGCCGGGCAAGCGCGGCTGACCCGCGGCATCGCCGAGGTCTACGAGGAGCTCTTCGTCCCGGCGCTCCTGCGCGGGTGGGCGGTTTGCGTGGCCGACGCCGCGCGGATCGAGCCGGGCCGGCGCGTGCTCGACGTGGCCTGCGGCACGGGAGTGCTGGCGCGCGAGGCCGCGGCCCGGGCCGGGGCGGCCGGCCGGGTCGTGGGGCTGGACCAGAGCGAGGAGATGCTGGCGGTCGCGCGGCGCGTGGCTCCCGGGATCGAATGGCGGCGGGGCGCGGCCGAAGCGCTCCCGTTCGAAGATGGCAGCTTCGACGCCGTGGTCAGCCAGTTCGGGCTGATGTTCTTCGCCGACCGGCTGGCCGCCATCCGCGAGATGATGCGCGTGCTGCGCCCGGGCGGACGGCTGGCGGTGGCGGTGTGGGACGCGCTGGAGAACACGGAAGGCTACCCGGAGCTCACGGCGCTGGTCGCGCGGCTCTTCGGCGACGCGGCCGCGGCGGGCCTGCGGGCGCCGTTCAGGCTGGGCGACCCGCGCGCACTGGCGTCGCTGTTCGCCGAGGCGGGCGTACCCGGCGCACAGGTGGCCACGCTGGCGGGGACGGCGCGCTTCCCCTCGCTGGATGCGTGGCTCTTCACGGAAGTGAAGGGCTGGGTGCTCGCCGACGAGGTCAGCGACGCGGAGTTCCAGCGGTTGCGCCGGGAGGCGGAGAAGGTGCTCGGCCGCTTCGCCGCCGGCGACGGCACGGTGGTGCTGGAGGCGCCCGCCCACGTCGTCACCGCCGCGAAAGGCATGATCGAATCATGAGCGACGCGTCCCCCGCAGAGCAGCTCGACGGCTTCATCGACCGGTACACGCCCGAGGTCGCCGCCACGGCCCGCGAGGCGCTCGAGAAGGTGCGGGCGCTCCTCCCCGGCGCCGTCGAGCTGGTGTACGACAACTACAACGCGCTCGCCGTCGCCTTCGGCCCCACGGAGCGCACCTCGGAGGCGGTCCTCTCCGTCACGCTGTTCCCGCGCTGGGTCAGCGTCTTCTTCCTGCGCGGCACCGGTCTCCCCGACCCGCACGGGCTGCTGAAAGGCAGCGGCAGCCAGACCCGCCACCTCGTGCTCGAGGACGCGGCCGACCTGGACCGGCCCCAGGTCCGCGAGCTGATCGCGCAGGCGGTCGCGCGCGCGCCGCAGCCGCTGGACGGCACGCGCCCCGGCCGCATCGTCATCAAGTCCGTATCGGCGAAGCAGCGCCCGCGGCGGCCGGGGTGACTCTTCACTGGCGGATCTCCTCGCAGGCGGGCATTAATTATCCCCATCACCCGATTCTCAGGAACCGACAGCATGAGTGGCAGAAGCTTCACATATCGGCCTTCGGTTATCATCTCGCGAGATGGAGAGAAGGCAGTCGAAATCTTTTCTTTTGAGGGCAGTGGGCCCATTCCTAATCGTGATGCGGTAGGCTACTACTTTATGGTCAGGCAGGCCCCAGGCGCAGAGGAGAGTCGCCACTGTGTGCTTTTCTCAGGTACGGTCCTGGAAACTGTCTCCCCGACCGCCTTCGGTTTTCCGAGTACCGACATCAAAGATTTGAATTTCGTTCACTTCGCTGAGGCTTGTATCGGGGATTACCTTGACAAGATAGGGCTTACCGGATCAGCACCCAGCGCTTCCATGCCGTTCCAGCTTGAGTGTTTTTCGCCTTCGTTCAAGGCTTGGGAGGAGCGAGAGGCGGCGGACGACGACGTTATCGAAGCTTACATTCGAAACCGACTATTCTGGTCGTGGCGGTTTAACCATGATGATGTTGTGTTCACAACACCCGATTTCTTGCGGCTTGGAGTCATGCAATCGGATTTTTTCCGAGTCATCAACATTGGAAAGGAGCTAGACTGGAAAGTACAGTTGACCGCACCGGCGTTTGTGATCCTGACGCCGGAACAAGGGCTCCTACGTTCGGAGCGCGATAGACGAAGGAGTGTGGTGCCAGCGGGGCAACCGACCACTCAGCTACTCACGTCGCAGTTTGTGGATCCCACTCGGATCGATGAGCTACGCGCATTGAAGAACACGGCATATGATTTACGCCGACTGATCGCCCTTTGCGAGGAGCTTAACGTTTGTTCTGCGAACAACTGTGTCCTCGCGGTAGCAATGCTTACGCGCGCAATCATCGATCACGTGCCTCCCATATTCAACGCTAAGACATTCGCAGAAGTCGCTAGTAGTTATCCCGGTGCGAAGTCATTCAAGGACTCCATGCAGCACCTATCACTCTCCGCCCGGCGGATTGCGGATGCACACCTCCACATTCAGATCCGCGGCAAAGAAGTACTCCCAACGCGCACTCAGGTCGACTTCTCTCGCGATCTTGACGTACTGTTATCAGAGATTGTTCGTATTCTGTCCTAGGAACCTCAATCCAGAACTGGGGCAACGGCAAGTTCGGCTAGCCAAATCCTTGCGGTTGCGGTAGATTCCGGCGCCCACAACCCCGGAAGGAGACCTTGGCCGACACACGCACCGAGCTGGTCGAGGGGCTGATCGCCCGCTTCCCGCACATCCCCCGCGAGGCGGTCCTCAAGGAGGACCTGCTGCGCACCGGCATCGCCTTCGACGACGCGGCCCTCACCGACAACCTGGACGGCGAGGTCAAGCCGAAGTCGTACTTCATCTTCTCGTTCGACCAGAAGCCGCTGGCGCAGCTGGGCGAGGCCGCGCGCCGCCGCCCCCCCGAGGAGGTGGCGCTCACCGGCGGCCCCTGGGAGCTGCGCCGCACCATCGTCTCGGTGCGCGTGAACCCCGACTCGCCGTACCGCGTCTCGCGGGATGGCGACGGGGCGCTGCGGCTCTCGCTGGAGGGGCGCGCGCTGGCCGACGTGGCGCTGCCGCCGATGCCCGAGTACTACCGGCACCCGCTGTCGAACGGCAAGCAGGTGATGGAGATCGCCCCCACCATCCAGTGGGGGTACCTGATCTACCTGACGGTGCTCCGGCTCTGCCAGTACTTCGGGGCCAAGGAGGAGTGCCAGTACTGCGACATCAACCACAACTGGCGCCAGCACAAGGCCGCCGGCCGCCCCTACACCGGCGTGAAGCCCGTGGACGAGGTGCTGGAGGCGCTGGAGATCATCGACCGCTACGACACCGCGCGCGCGTCGCAGGCGTACACGCTCACCGGCGGCAGCGTCACCAGCAAGGTGGACGGGCTGGAGGAGGCGGACTTCTACGGGCGCTACGCCGAGGCGATCGAGGCGCGCTTCCCGGGGCGCTGGATCGGCAAGGTGGTGGCCCAGGCGCTGCCGAAGGAAGACGTGCAGCGCTACCGCGACTACGGGATCCGCATCTACCACCCCAACTACGAGGTGTGGGACAAGCGGCTCTTCGAGATCATCTGCCCGGGGAAGGAGCGCTACGTGGGCCGCGAGGAGTGGCACCGGCGCATCTTCGACGCGGCGGAGGTGTTCGGGGCGCGCTACGTGATCCCCAACTTCGTGGCCGGGGTGGAGATGGCGAAGCCGTTCGGGTTCGCCACGGTGGACGAGGCGATCCGCTCCACGGCCGAGGGGCTGGACTACTTCATGAGCCGCGGGGTGACGCCGCGCTTCACCACCTGGTGCCCCGAGCCCGCCACGCCGCTGGGGCGCGACAACCCCGAGGGCGCGCCGCTGGAGTACCACATCCGGCTGCTGGAGGTGTACCGCGAGACGCTGGAGAAGCACGGCCTGAAGCCGCCGCCGGGCTACGGCGTGGCGGGCCCGGGGCGCGCGGTCTTCTCCGTCAGCTCGTTCATGGACACGCTCCGCCCCGAAGAGGTGCTGGAGGAAGAGGCCGTCCCCGCGGCGGCGTAGCCGGCCACGCATGGCGTTCCCGCCCGCGCACTTCCTGATCGGCGCCGGATTCGCCGAGGTGGCCCGCGCCTCGTCGCGCCGGCCGCCGCCGCGCTGGGCGGCGTGGGCGGTGGGCGGGTGCGCGGCCGCGCTCCCCGACGTGGACATCGTCCTGGGAATCGCGCGCGGGGCGAGCGGCGCCTACCACGGCACCTTCACCCACAGCGTGGCGGCCGCCGTCGTCTGGGCGCTCATCGGATACGCCTTCGGCGGGGGGCGGTGGGCGGCGGTGGTGGGGGTCGGCTACGGGTCGCACCTCCTGGTGGACCTGCTGGACGACAGCGGCCCCACCAACCTCATGCTCGGCTGGCCTTTCTCCGGGGCGCGGCCGTACTCCCTCGGCAGGTTCTTCCCCAAGGTGCCGGTGGAGGGCGACGGCCTCGTCGACACCGCCCTCAACGTCCTCCGCCCCGACGCTCTCTCCCTTCTCCTCCAGCAGACCCTGCTGGCGGCGGCCTGCGCCGGCGCGCTCTTCCTCCTCGCCGCGGCGATCCGCCGGGCCCGGACGCGACGCGCGGGGGCGGCGGACGCGTTCCCCCATCCCCCGGCTTGAGGCACCCCCCTCGTTTCCAGCTCCTGCCCGAGAAACAGAGGAACAGAGAATTCGGTTCTCTGTTTCTCTGTGTGATCCTGATCAGTTCGGAACCAGAACGGTGCTCGGCAACGTGGCGTGACACCCTTATGCCGGGAGAACGGGTCACAGCGCCGCCTGGAAGCCGAGCATGGCCACGGCGGCGACGACGGCGGTGGTGGCCACGGCGGCGCGGCCGGCGGTGCGCAGCGCCTCGGGGATCAGCTCGGCGGCGATCATCCACCCCATGGCCCCGGCGGCGAAGCCCAGCCCCACCGGGAGCACGGCATGGCGGCCCCGGCCAGGCAGTCTTCTCCGTCAACTCGTTCATGGACACGCTCCGCCCCGAAGATGTGCTGGAGGAAGAAACCGTCCCTGCGGCGGCGTAATTCCAGGGCTATCTAAGCGATAATAACGGCTCGCGGTAACTGGGGGCGTTGTCGTTCAGTATCCAGTTACTCAGGAGGGATGACCGTCAGCTCTCGTGATGCCGAGTCGGAGAAGCATACCCCATGGATGGCAGGTCCTGTCGGTGGAAGGGAATGGCACCAGACTCGGACATCAATTCGCACCGAAGTCCGCCCGGGGGCAAATCCCACCACGACTCGCTTCCATGGGGTTGTACCGCCTCGTAAACCTGCTACATGAGTATCTGCAAGCCGCCACTCTACCTCTGTATCACTCATGAATACAGTAACAGAATCTTGGTTGACAGTTTTAATAGTCGCAATGGCTGTATCTCCCACCGACAGAACATCAGGCCAACTCTCAATGACAATGTGAAGAGATTGGACGTTTACGGTGGGCCCAAGATCAAAATAGGCACAGGCCGAGGTCGTTGATGCGAACAAGGCTGTAACTATCCCGACTCTCAAATGTCGCGAGAAAACTCGCACACGCCGTCGAAATGGTACATTCCCAACAATCAGCATGGACATTCATCCTCCGGAGGTACAGTGAAAAGGTCCGGTAATCGTGTTGTAAACCCGAACATGAGCTGGAGAGTCGTTGGGACATCAATGGGGTCCCGTCCAGAATCCATAAGGAATAGGGAAACCGATGCTTGCAGTCCAAATCCCCACTTGAGATACGACTTGTATCCAGCTGTGGCGACAAAGCCGTCAACGCTGATATTACGAACGCTCTGTAGAGTCGCCGGCGCGCCTGTTGATAAATCGAACGAGTCGGGAATCACCACCTGCTGACGAATCGCGCTGTACACTGGAAATAGGCGCTCCAGACCAATAAATGCCACATCAGGCTGACTGCTGCCGAGAAGCGCCCAATTGATTTCAGAGACGTGTCGGACGCCCGCGGCTATGAAATTGCCGGCTAGCGCTCTAAATCCCTCCTCATTCCATCCATTAAAGCTTAAGGACTGGAACGCCGCAACCATGTCCAAGTGCCGGCTTGCCCGATATGCTGCCTCGGCACGGAATCCTCGCTGTATACGTGTAGAATCCAGATTCTGAGCAGGATTAGGTAACGCTGCCACTGAAACTCCACCATGCCAAGTGTGCTTCCTCTCAACCCACCGAGGCTGGAGATCTAATTCAATTTGGCAAGCTTTTAGGAACTGAAGCACGACATCCCACCGCACCGCTTCCACACTCGGGGGGGTATCCTGAACAATTATACCGACTACCGCACCCTCTTCATCAACTAGTAATCCACCGGAGTATCCCGGTGCAATCACAAAACTACGGAAACGCAATCGGGAACTGTCGATTTCTGCAATGTGAGCCTCATCGGGTAACCGCCAACACGCACCATCCGGGCACCCGAGACTGAAGACGCGTGTATTGTGCGCAACTATACTGCTATGATAATCCAGTAGTAATATTCTAGGCAGGTGATACCCAGACAGATTTTCCGTACGATGCTTCACTCCTACCACAGCAAGGTCAAGTTCCCGATTGAAACAGTCAGTGTGAAACGCGGGAGTGGGTTCCAGCTTGGCGTCCAACTGAACTGACATTGCAGAGACCTGCCCTGTATTTGGCCTCACGTGATGATTCGCGGTAAGGATGAAAATGCTATCTCGACGAGCACCGATCACGAACCCGGCTGCTAGTAGGTTATGCGTTCCTTGCTCGCCTTCAGAAATTTCGACGCGGACGGCGGCGAGCAACTGTTGAGCCGCATTCGGTCCAGTGAGTGCCTTCTCAGGAGCTGGACCACCAATCTGATAAAGATTTGGGGTGCGGACGCACGCCCCTAAAGCGGCCAGCAAGGCCGACATTAAGAAGGTACAGATACCTCGCCACACCGGAGAAGAAATCATCATCATGATCTCTCGATCAACCATCTGACAGCGGCGATTACAAGCGGAATTACAGTACAGGCGCTAATCCACAAGAGCTTGACTGGATGTCGCACTGAAAGCCATTCCAGCAGAGTGGGTTTAAGATCTTTCGAGTTGACTCGCACGTCGCGAGCTCGCCCAGTCACCACAAAGATGCCCGTGGCGGGCGCGAACGTAAGTTTGGCGAGTGAGAGTTGCGTTCCAGCCATCGAGAAACGGGAGGAATTAGGCAGACCAACAGCTCGATCATTCAAATCTACGAGCCGAAGCTCACCACTGCGGATTGTAGATACATCGGGACTAGCTGCCCACGTATTTTGACCCCGTGGTTCTTCTATTTGGAACGCGATTTTCTGAATTCGCGCCTCACTAGCAAATTCAATCGCACTATCTTGCACAAACAATTCAAGGGCCGCACCATTCGAGCCGGGGACTAAAATAAGGTCCCTAGAGCCTATACCTTTTTCGGTGCCCAAAACCGGTCGTATCCCGGTAAGCGACACCTCACCACTTGAACATCCGTTTCTGCACCAAAGCCGAATCGCGATCCCGGATGTTGTACGCTCAACCTCCATGACAGTCGCCGCAGGTAAAACGAATCTGTCTACCAATATTTTAGCGCCATGTCCCGATACCAAAATCTGCGAAGGAAATGGAACACTTGCGCTCAGCGCCTGGCGTTGAGATGTGCCGATATCCACAGGTGAAAGGTTGAATCCGGCTACACCAATGCTATCTGCTTTTAGCCCAAGAGGAATTACTTCGGTAGATTTCAGCGTTAGACGGGCGGCGGTCGCCTCCACTCGCGCAAATACCTCCATTTCGTCTCGCCGAACTGAGAGCAGCAGGAGGAGTGAAAAAATAACGATAGTAGAACAACCAAGCACGAAACGCTTCAGATGATGGCCGAGCACGGCATGGTTATGCAATTCGAGCAGTTTAGAAAGGAGTTCCATCTGCTCAATTTTCTCCCTCTCGGCCAATTGGCCGCCGGAAGTTTCAGAAGCGAGTTGACGAATCCGGTGACGCAGGATGCGACCAAGCTGGACAGAGCGGCGGTAACCCTCCCATATCGATTCTGAAGGGCCCCGCTGAGGTGGCGTTTGGAAGCCACTAGCATCGTGATCGGGAAGGAGCACGAAAGTGAGCCAAAGTTAGGGAAGCCAGAGCACTGCTCGAATTGTCGAGCTACCCTGATCGAATAGAGCTTCGATCTCAAGTGTCACAATCCCTGACGGCAAATCCGCAGGCAGGGGATACTCTACGGGTATATGCGCAGGATAGTATCCAAAACCCAGTGGTCGGCGTACCGGTCCCAACGGCGTCTTCTCGTTATCGTAGAATGTAACATATATCTCCTTTAAGCGTCGACCAGGAAGAAGAGTAAGATGGAATGGAGGACTGGGCTCATCCCCATCTGGGGAAATACGAACAGGAACTAGCACCGAGGTATTTCCATTAGGCAACCGCATCTTGGATGACGCTACGCCTACAAGATGGCGGTTGCGGAGACCAAGTCTTTGAAGAATGAGTGCTGACCATTCGAAGACGCGATTTTCAACGGGACGTCGGGTATCAAGTTGATAGTGAACGGGGCGCCAAGTTGAGCTTAGTCTTAGAGCCACTGAATCAGCACGGATTACCGGCCACACGACTCTTACCGAACTGGCGTTTCTGAAATTCGCACCCGGCCCAGGAGTTCCGAAACCTGCTATGAGAATAGGAGATGCTGAAGATAGTTCGCCACTGTACCGGCCTTCGCAGCGGTTATATCGGAAGGTATAACGCAGAGGGTCAGCCGGAGATACTCGCACGGTCGGATCACATGCAATCCGTTGGGCGGAAGTTTCAACAGGGATCCCAACCAAAAGCAGCCCGAAAGATACTATCCAAAGGAGATTCTGCTGAATACACGTCATTGTTTCACTCCCTACGCTTAGGCGAAAGTACATTGGAGGGGGAAGAGTAGTAGCGAGAGACGTTCGCATGCAAGAGTTCTCGCTTAATGATCGTTCAACTCTTGCAGCAAGGTATTTAGCCTCTGAGGCCTTTCTCCCCCGATCCCCTGCGTCGGTAGCTCGCCACACCTGACGACAGAGTGCGGGTTCATCAACTGCCCTACAACGCCGCCTGGAAGCCGAGCATGGCCACGGCGGCGACGACGGCGGTGGCGGCCACGGCGGCGCGGCCGGCGGTGCGCAGCGCCTCGGGGATCAGCTCGGCGGCGATCATCCACCCCATGGCGCCGGCGGCGAAGCCCAGCCCCACCGGGAGCACGGGGGCGAAGGCGCTCACCAGCAGGAAGGCGGGAAGGGCCATCAGCGGCTGCGGGAGGCTGGAGAAGACGCTCCAGAGCGACGCCTTCCACACCGGCGTGCCGTGCGGCACCATCGACAGGGCGATCGCCAGCCCCTCGGGGATGTTGTGCACCGCGATCGCCAGGGTGATGAAGATCCCCAGCGCCTCGCCGCCGCCGAAGGAGACGCCGACTCCCACCCCCTCGCTGAAGGAGTGCGCCGTCATCACCCCCATGAGCAGGAGCACGCGGCGCGCGTCGGCGCCGCGCAGCTCGCCCCAGCGCACCGGGCGCCCCTCCAGCCAGCGGTGGCTCACCGAGATCGCCAGGATCCCGACCGCGATCCCCAGCGCCGTCCTGAGCGCGCCGCGGCCCACGCCCTCGTACACGAGCCCCAGGCTGGCGCCCCCCATCAGCCCGGCGGCGGCCGCGCCCGCGAGCCCCACCCAGCGCGGCGGCAGGTTGCGCGCGAAGAGGAGCGGGAGCGCGCCCAGCCCCGTCGCCACCGCCGTCAGCAGCGCGAAGAGGAACACCGACAGCGGCGTGATCCCGAGAGACAAGGGCGGCTCCCTTCCGGTTGAGCCCGCACGGACCTGCGCTGCTTATCAATAATCATTCTCGATAAACGGCACAACCCGGGGCTCCGGGTACGCTGTACCAGAAGCTGCGCGAGGCCGGGTGGAGGAGTGTGGGACGGAGGCGGGAGGCGCTGTGGGAGGTTGCTGGACTGGGGATCGTGCTGCTTCCACCGGCTCCGGCGCCGCGCCGGCGGCCCCCCGCGCCTGTCCCTCCCCGAACCGCAGGGGAGGGATTCTGGCGTTGCGCGCGACGGGTGGAACCCGGTCTCAGGAGCTCGAGGGAAAGAAAGACTCGATCACGAGCCGGGGCGCTGGAACACGGCGCGCCGGGGCTCGAGCCGCCGTCAGAGACGCATGTCCACACCGGCGAAGAAGGTGATCTTGCGCTCTTCTCTCTGGCGGCGGACCCCTTCCAGCTCCTCCAGCTCCGTCACCTTCACCGCGCTGATCCCCACGATGACCCCCGCGTCTCCCAGCACCCGGCCCGCCGCCGCTCCGAGGATCAGCTCGTCGAAGGGGGCGCCCTGCACGAGGTTGAAGCCGAAGGCCGGTCCGAGGGAGACGCGCCGCCAGGGAAGGCGCGGCCGCAGCGGCCAGTTCAGGTAGCCTGTCAGGTAGAGGTTCGGCCGGAAGCCGGATCGCGTGCCCGTCACCTGCGTTCCTTCCACCACCTCTCTGCGCGGGCCGAACGACGACCCCGCGGTGATACCCACGTCCCAGAGCGATTGCGAGGCGTTGCCCAGGTTCGTGTACACGCTCCGGAGGCGGCCGGGCAGCTCGCGCTGCGAGGACGGCCCCAGCCCGAGCTCGACCATCGCGTTCTCCGAAAGCTCCCAGCGGTCCAGGGCCACGTACATGCCGTTCCCCCCGGGATCCGTCGAAAGCTGGCGCAGCTCGATGAACTTGCTGGAGTCCGGGAGCGCCGCGGCCCGCGGTGGCTCCACGGCCGAGAAGAACTTCGAGCTGAGGGCCTTGACGAGCGCCGCCAGCATCGGATCCCGCTGATAGTTCACCGACCGTCGGCTCAAGGAGAGGTCGCGGCGCAGCGCCCCCGTGTCGCCGGGAACCAGGTCGAGATCGGAGAACACGAGCACCCATACGTACTTCTCGCCTCGGAACTCCGCCCTTTCGTCCAGGCCTTTCGTGATCGCCTGGTGAACTTCGCCGTCGGCGCCGATGTAGACGACCCAGTCGACGAAACCGGCTCCCCGCGCCGGGCCGAAAAAGCGCCGGAGGGCGTGCTCCCAGCAGTGCGCCCGCAGGAACCGCCGCAGCGAGTCGATGCTCGCCGGGTGCATCCGGACGAGCTCGTAATGAATAAAGGAACCCGACTGGGGCTCGGGGATGTCTCCGAACGCGGCCTCGCACTGTGCGTACGTCCTCGCGTGGCCGAGGTGCGGATCGGTCGCGTTCTGACCAAGGATGGGGAGGGCGCAGGAGACGAGCGCCAGCAAGCTGGTGAGCGAGAGCGGGATGCGCATGAAGATATCCTCCATTCGAGCGGAAACGGCGGATGTGGGTTCGGTGGAGCTCCTTTCGTCGGCGGCAGGATGGGCGGGGAGCCGGACAGGCGGAGGACGGACCAGCAACGGACGCTCTACGAAGAGTGCGGCGAAACATCCCTTCCTGCAATGATTTGATGCCCGCAACGAAGGGGCCGGATCGCTCCGGCCCCATCGTCCCTGGATCCCTCGTGACCGTCCGGCCCGGCCTCACGGCAGGCTGAAGACGACGATCGACGCCCCGCGCGGTGCTGCGGCCATCTCGGGGGCGAAGCCCTTGGTGGCGGCGCCCCAGCCGGAGGGGACGGCCACGTACTGCTTCCCACCCACGCTGTAGGTGACCGGGCTGCCGTGGATCCCGCTCCCGGTCTGGAACTGCCAGAGCAGCTCGCCGGTGCGCGCGTGCAGCGCCGCCAGCTCGCCGCTGGCCCGGCCCACGAACACCAGCCCGCCCGCCGTCGCCAGCACCGACGAGACCACCGGGTGGGGGTCGCGCCAGCTCCAGGCGATGCGCCCCGTCGCCGGGTCCACCGCCTTCACCTCGCCCCACATCCCCTGCGGGTCGGGCATGAAGGAGCCGCCCCAGAACTGCAGCCCCTCCTCGAAGTCGCTCTCGGCCAGGAAGTAGGTGGCGCACAGCTCGATCACCGGCGCGTAGAGGAGCCCGGTGCCCGGGTGGTAGGCGGCGTGGTTCCACTCCTTCGCCCCCGCCAGCCCGGGGCAGATGCGCGTCCCCTCGCGGCTGGGGGTGAGCTTCACGGTCACCGCGCCGGTGCGCTCGTCCACGTCGGCCCAGGTCACGCGCGCGTAGGGGGTCACGTGCACGGGGCGCCCGTCGGCGCGGTCCAGCACGTACAGGTGCCCGTTCTTGTTGAACTGCGCCACCAGCCGCCGCCCGCCCCGGTCGAAGAGGATCGGCTCGGAGATGGCGTCGTAGTCCCACACGTCGTGCGGCGTGGTCTGGTAGTGCCAGACGAGCCGCCCGTCGCCCGGCCGGAAGGCGACGATGGAGCTGGTGTAGAGGTTGTCGCCCGGCCGCACGCTCCCGTCGAAGTCGGGCCCCGGGTTCGACGTCCCCCAGTAGACCAGGTCCAGCTCGGCGTCGTAGGTGCCCGTGGTCCACGAGGTGCCGCCGCCGCGCGTCCAGGCGTCGCTCCCCGCGGGCCACGTCTCCGAGCCCGGCTCGCCCGGCGCGGGGACGTTGTAGCGCCGCCACACCCGCCGCCCGGTGGCGACCTCCATGGCGTCGATGTGGCCGCGCACCCCGTACTCGCCCCCCGCGCTCCCCACCAGCACCAGGTTCCTGACCACGAGCGGCGCCCCCGTGGCGCTCTCGCCCGCCTTCACGTCGGCGAACACCGTCTCCCACACGGGCCTGCCCGTCACCGCGTCGAGCGCCACCAGGTGCGCGTTGGCGCTGGCGAAGAACACCTTCCCCTCGGCCACCGCCACGCCGCGGTTCACGTTGCCGCAGCAGAGCGGCACGTCCACCGGCGTCGGGTGATGGTACTGCCAGAGCGTCTCGCCGGTGGCCGCGTCCAGCGCCCACACCCAGCCGTCGTAGCCGGAGACGAACATCACCCCGTCCACCACGATCGGCGAGGCCTCCATGGCGTAGGTGGCGGGCGAGGCGATGAGCCCCAGCACCCCCTGCTGGAAGATCCAGGCGGGGCGCAGCCGCTTCACGTTCGACGTGTCGACCTGGGCGAGCGCGCTGAAGCGCTGGCCGTCGTAGGTGCCGAAGTAGGTGAGCCAGTTCCGCGGCTCCTCGCGCGCGCGGAGGATGCGCTCGTAGGTGACAGACGCGGCCACCGGGGGCGCGGAGCCGCGCAGCCGCGCGTTCTGCCTGGTGCTGGGCCGCGCCTGCTCGCTCACCGGCAGGTTGGCCCACGGGTGCCCGCAGGCGGCGGCGAGGCAGAGGGCGGCGGCGAGGGCGAGCGGGGTCGGGGCGCGCCGCGGCCGGGCGGGCGCGGCGCGGGGGGGCGTCCTGGTCATTGGCCGGGCCGGCGCTGTGGGGGGCGGGCGATGCGTGCCTCGGGCGGCACGTCGCCCTCGACGATGATGATCCCCAGCATCCCCTGCCCCGAGTTGTTGGAGATCGGGTCGGCGAAGGTGTACATCCCCGGCGCGTCGAGGTTTACGCGCACGCGCCCCGCCTTCCCCGCGGGGAGCACCAGCACCTGGTCGGCCGCGTCGTCGGGGAAGTAGGCGATGTGCGCCCCCTCGTCCTCGTTGGCCACCTCGACCTCCAGCGTGCCGGGACGGGGGAGGACGATGACGGCCGGCTCCCACAGCATGGCGTGCATGCGCACGCGCAGCCGGCTGCGCATCACCCCGTCGGCGCCCACCTCCGCGCGCGAGAGCCCGCCGTGGGCGAAGAGCCGCCCCAGGAGCGCCTCGTTGGGGTGGTCGACCTTCGGGAGGTAGTTGACGAGCCGCGCGGTGCGGGGGTTGATCTGCCGGACGACGCTGGGACGGAGCAGCCTGAGGTACTCGCACCCGGTACAGAGGAGCGCGAGCGAGCAGGCGATGGCGAGCGGGACACGGGTGCTGCGCATGAGCACCGCCTCGGCTGGAGGAAGTCCACCCTGCCGCGCAGGACGACGCGGAAATCGCCGCCGACGGATGCATCGCGTATGCCGAACCGCAATCCCGCCTCGATCCCAATCGTGATGCGGGTTTTCGGGGACGAGGCGCGTCGGGCCGTCGGCTCGCGCGCCGACACCTGGCGCGGCGCTGTTTCGATGCGCTACACGCGAGAGCCACTCGAGACGAGCGCCTGAAGACGCTCGCTGAAACTACGGGAAGCCCTTCGGGCTGCGGGGGCGGCCATTCGCGCGTCGGGCGAAGCACGTGGAGGGAGAGACCTGCCGAGCATCTCACGAGCCGATCTCGACGGTCCGAGCCGATGCCAGCCCCCGGGTGCAGTTGAAGCCTCGCTGCGCCGAACCTTCCCCGTGACATCGTCCGGCGAGGCTTTCCGTAGTTCCAGCGAGCGTCTTCAGGCGCTCGTCACGGGGGCGCTCGCGATCCCGGCGCTCGTCACGGGGGCGCTCACGATCCCGGCGCTCGCGGTCCCGGCGCTCGTCACGGGGCGTTCGCGCTCCCGGCGCTCGCGGTGGCGTGCTCGTGATGACGGCGCTTCGCCGGGACCAGTCCCATGGCGCGCTCGGCCAGGGCGCAGATGGTGAGCGACGGGTTCACGCCCGGGTTGGCCGAGACCGCCGAGCCGTCGACCACGTACAGGCCCGGGTAGCCCCACACCTGGTGGTCGGGGCCGATCACGCCCGTGGCGGCCGAATCGCCCATCACGCACCCGCCCAGGATGTGCGCCGTGGTGGGAATCCCCAGCACCGTCTCCGTGGCCAGGCTGGCCGGGTAGCCGCGCGTCTTGGCGGCGATGCGCTCGGCCAGCTCCGTGGCCTCGGGGATGGCGGCCGTGGGCGCGGCGCCGTGGGCCAGCACGCTCCTCACCGCGCCGAAGAGCCGCCCCGGCCGGAGCGACAGGTGGCTGTCGATGGTGCGCATGTACAGCAGGATCAGGGTGTGGCGCGCGAAGTCGGGCACCAGGAACGCCTTCAGCGAGCGCCAGGGGTGGCGCACGGTGAAGCGCAGCGCGTTCCACAGCCGCTCGAACGCCGTGGCGCCGGGGCCGTGCGGCGCCATCAGCACCCGGAAGAAGCCCGCCCCGTCGGGGTAGCGCACCGGCTCCAGCGTGGAGTGCTCGTCGGTGCGCAGGATCGAGGTGATGGCGACCCCCTCCGACATCGTCCGGTCGCGCCGCTCGCTCACGATCCCCATCAGCACCTCGGAGTTGGTGCGCACGAACTCGCCTAGGCGCTCCGAGAGCCGCGGCAGCCCGGCGGGGCTCGCCTTCAGCCTGAGCAGCAGCGGCACCGTGCCCAGCACCCCGCCGGCCAGGACCACGTTCCTCGCGCGGTAGACGCGGCGCCGGCGCGGCCGCCACCAGCGCGCCGGCCCCTCCAGCGCCTCCACCTCGTAGCCGCCCTCCACCGGGCGCACCCACACCGCCTCGTGCTCGGGGAGCACTTCCAGGCCGCGCTTCTCGGCGAGATAGAGGTAGTTCTTGTCGAGCGTGTTCTTGGCCCCGTGGCGGCACCCCAGCATGCAGCCGCCGCACTGGTTGCACCCGGTGCGCTCCGGCCCCTCGCCGCCGAAGTAGGGGTCGGGCACCGTCACCCCCGGCCGGCCGAAGAAGACGGCCACGTCGTTGGGGCGGAAGTCGGCCTCGCGCCCGATGTCGCGCGCCAGCTCGGCGAACACCTCGTCCGGGTAGGTCTTGTAGGGATAGGGGACCACGCCCAGCATCCGCCGCGCCCGCTCGTAGCAGGGCCCCAGCTCCGCCTTCCAGTCGCCCAGGTGCCGCCACGTCGGCGAATCGAAGAAGCCGTCGCCCGGCACCTGCAGCGTGTTGGCGTACACGAGCGACCCGCCGCCCACGCCCACGCCCGAGAGCGCGGTGATGTGCCGCAGGAACTTCATCTGGAACGGCCCGCGCAGCCCCAGCTTCGGCATCCACAGCCAGCGGCGCAGGTGCCAGTTGGTGCGCGGGAAGTCCTCGGGCCGGAAGCGGCGGCCCTTCTCCAGCATCAGGACGCGGTGCCCCTTCTCCACCAGCCGCAGCGCGCTCACGCTGCCGCCGAACCCGGAGCCCACGATCAGGTAATCCCAGGTCATACGCCTGCTTTCGTCACGCGAGTGCCGTCGCCGCCGAGCCCTTACCCGAATTTCACGAATCACTGCGCACAACGGTCCTCTGCCAACCCTGTCATTCCGAGCGGCGCCGCAGCACCGAATCGGAATATCGCACCGAAGCTGGGCGGCGCCCGAGGAATCTACTGACCCCGCATGGACGTCGGTCTGGCACAACGATCCGGCCTCCTGCCGGCCGCGGGTAGATTCCTCGGGAGCCCGGGCGGCTTTGGTGACGACCGCGGATTCTGCGCACCGGGCTCCACTCGGAATGACATCTCTCGGAATGTGAATCCCGGAAGATGGTATTACACCAGTGTGCAACCGAGAGTCGGGCGGAGCGCAGGAAGCGCCCGGTCAGGCCGCGGGAATCAGCCAGGCGAAGAGCCAGGCGGCCAGGTCGGCCTCGTCCACGATGGACCAGGAGTGCGGATGGCGCGCGCCGCCCGGGCGGTAGCCCTTCGCCGTGGTCGTCACCAGCTCCGCCCGCGGGTTGCCGCGTATGCGGAGAACGTTGACGAGCGCCGCGAGGTCCAACGCGTTCATCGCGTGGTAGTCCAGGTTGCGGTTCTCGATCCACCACAGCACGTCGGGCTCCGTGTACAGGCGCAGCGGCGTGGCGGCGAGCAGGCCCGCGTTGCCGCCGTCGGGGGCGGAGGCCAGCACGGGGGAGCTGCGCCGGTAGGCGGCGGGAGCCTCGTCGGGCGAGCCGCCGAGCGCGCGCCCGAGCTCCGCGACCACCAGGCGCGACTCGTCCACGTTCGTGCGCGGGGCGGCGCGGCGGACGCTCAGCTCCTCGCTGCGGTACATGCGCTCGAAGTCCAGCGGGGAGTCGACCGCGAAGACCGCGGCCGGACGCGGGGTGGCCCGGCAGCCGCCCCGCGCGCAGAGCTGCGCGTAGCGGACCGCGCCGGTGCCGCCCGCGGAAAAGCCGCCGATCGCGACGCGGTCCCGCGGAATGCGGTGCCTCTGGAGCACTTCGGCGACGATGTCGTCCAGGATGCGCAGCGGCTCGTCGCCGGCGTACAGCGTCTCCGCGGCGGGGAGGGCCACGATGGTGAGGACGCCGCGCTCCGCCATGCGCGCCGGGAGGGTGGAGGGCGTGAAGCCCCCGGCCGAGAAGCTGTCGACGCCGCTTCCCCAGCCCGGGAGCAGCACCAGCAGGGCCCTCGGCGCGCCGGCGGGATGGTAGACGCGGTAGCTGTTCCGGAGCGTGTCGCCCGGGGTGCGGTGCACCACTTCGCTGCGCTGTCCCTGGAGGGGAGCGGCGGCCAGGAGCGGGACCAGGAGCAGCAGCAGGCGGCAGGCGGATCGGTGCATGGAGCCGGATGTCGGTGGATTGCGGCCGGCGCGGGGCCGGGCGCGGAGCTCGGGGGACGGGAGATCGAGTCTACCGCTGAGCGAAGCTCAATGCCATAGCCCGGGATCGACGTTCGTCTGGCGGGGAGACGGGCCTACGACCGGCGCCCTGGTGAGCCGCGCGAGCGCGGGGCTTGGTGGACCCGGCGGCGGAACGCTTCGCGGCGGCGCCCGCCCTCCCGGCGGCGTGGGCTGACGCGCGGGGATGCCTCGTAACGGAGCCGGAAAACAGCAGGCCTCACGCAGAGTCAGCGGAGGCGTTTCTCCGCTCACTCTGCTGGCTCTGCGTGAGTGAAGCCTTTTTGATCACAGGTCCAGGCGCATGGGCTGGGCGAGCAGGGCCGAGCCGGGCCGGAGGGGCTCCGGGTCGCCGGCGGGCCGGAAGCCGACCCGGGAATAGAGGCGCCACGCGGGCGTGTCTCCGCACGTGACGGCCAGGACCACGCTGCGGGCCTTCGCCCCCCTGGCCCAGGCGACGACGGCGTCGAGCAGCAGGGCCCCGCAGCCGCGGCCCCGGCCCTCCGGCGCCACCCACATCTGGATGACGTGCGCGGTCTCGGGCGCCGCGGGATCGATCGTGCCCCAGGCCATGCCGACGAGCTCGCCCCCCTCCTCGGCCACCAGCGGCAGGTCCCACGCGGAGGCGGCGCCGGACGCCAGGCGCTCGGCCCAGTGGGCGTCGGGCCGCCGCCGCGCTTCCTCCAGAGTGCTGGCGAAGGCGTCCGGCGAGTCGCCGAGCGCGCGCAGCCGCAGGTCGCGGTACGCGCGCCATTCGTGGGCGCCGAGGCGTCGGACGGAAGGCATGGGCCGGACCGTCACCCGCATCACCGAGGCGGGATGATACCTGAGAATGACTACTTCTTCGGAGGCTTGGGAGGGCTGTTCTTCCTGCCGCCACCCGAAGACTTGCCAGGCTCTTTGCTCGGCCAACCGGGATCCCCGCCGCCGCCCTTGGTCCCGCCACCACCCTTGGCTCCGCCACCGCCCTTGGTCCCGCCACCACTCTTGGCTCCGCCGCTACCGTTGCTCATTTCTACCTCCTGGATGATTGAGTTGCGCCGAAATACCAGGAGTTGTCCGACCCGCAATCGTCACGCCCGGCGGCGGTAGGACCATGCGATGAAGCCGAGCCCGGCGCCGACGAACGCCAGCGCGATGGCGCCCGACAGCGGCTCGGAGACGCCGTCGTCGAAGGAGTCGTAGAGGTACAGCGCGCCCTGGATCCCGGCGACGAGCCCGAGCAGCCAGATCAGGAGCACGCGTCCGAGGGAGAGCTCGCGCCGTGGCATGCAGTCCTTCCGAAGCAGGAAATCGGCGACCCGGGACCCGGCTGGATGTCGACGGTGATGCCGAAGTGCGTCATGACTGGCGGAAGAGGCCGGCAGGTTCCCCGCCGTCGCCCCGGGCGTCGTCCCCGCGCTCGACGCCGTTGCTGCGGACGACGAAGTGGCGCAGGCCTTTGCCCGGCTGGAACAGGCGCCAGAGCTCGAGGTCGTCGTGCTCCGCGGGAGACTCGTCGGGGAAGACGTCCAGGCGGTAGCCGGCGGAGAGGACGAGCGTGAAGCCGCCGAGCCCGTCGACCGCGAAGCTTTCCACCGTCACCACGCCCGCGGCCAGCACCCCCTCCAGCTCGCGGTTCCGCACGTCGCGCAGCGTCGCGCCGATCGCCCCACGCTCGAAGTCCTCGCGCGGAGTTTCCGGAGACGCCGGTCTCCAGTAATCGGAACGGCCGGTCACGAGCCCGCCTGACCCGGCGAGCCGCCAGGGGCACATGACGTGGAGCGCGTACGTGGCGTCGGACTCGAAGGTGAACCACTGGAGGTCGGCACCCCGCCCCGTCGCGACCAGGCGTGCGCCGCGCAGGCGCGCCAGCGCGGATTCGATCTCTGTGTCCAAGTCCATCCCGTGGGAAAGTGGCGAACGTCACGGCCGGGGCGGGCGGTCAGAGGCGGCGCACCACGCGGCACGGGCTGCCCACCGCCACCACGCCGTCCGGGATGTCGCGCACCACCACGCTCCCCGCACCGATCGTGGTGTCGTCGCCGATGTGCACGCCCGGGCAGACGATGGTTCCGCCGCCGATCCAGACGCGGGCGCCGATGGTGATCGGGCGCGCCAGCTCGGGCCCGGCGACCCGCACGTGCGGGTCGCGCGGGTGGTCCGCCGTCAGCAGCTGCACGTTGGGGCCGAGCATGGCCTGCTCGCCGATGCGGATCGGCGCCGGGTCCAGGAACACGCAGTTCATGTTGACGAACGCGCCCGCGGCGAGCTCGATCTGCGTGCCGTAGTCGCAGTAGAAGGGCGGCTCGATCACCGCGCCCGGCCCGAGCGAGCCGAGGAGCTCCCGCAGCAGGACCTGCCTCTCCTCCGCCGCGTCCGCGGGAAGGGCGTTGAGGCGCTGCCACAGGTCGCGGGCGCGCAGCCGGGCCGCGGCCAGCTCCGGGTCCGAGGCGAGGTAGAGGTCCCCCCGCAGCATCTTTGCGCGCTCGGTGTCCGCCATGCGCTCGTCGAGGCGCGAGGTCAGGGCTCCAGGTCGAGCAGCGCCCGGCCGCTCTCCGGGTCGAAGGGCACCGACTGGTGCTCGTGGGCGATCGTCCACGCGCCATCGGTCTTCCGGAGGCAGACGGTCGCCCGCACCCACATCTCGACGGCCGTCCCTTCCGTCGTCGTTCCGCTGACGCGGTAAAGGTAGTGGCAGAAGGCCACGTCGGCGCCGGCGGTGACGGCCAGGTCGCGGACCTCGTACCCGATCGGGCCGTCGTACGCGGAGAACCACTCCGCCGCACGCTCCCGGATCGCGGCGGACCCGCGGTACCGCAGCGGTCCCAGGACGTCGAAGGAGAGGACGTCGGCGGCGTGGGGAGACACGACCGCGTCGAGGTCTTTCGCGTGGACGGCCCGGACCCGCTCGCCGATCAGCTCGCGGATGCGCGCGTCGTCGTCCGTCCGGCGGAGGTCGTCGTCGTCCATGGGGGTTCTCCGCGGCGGGTCAGAGCTCGATGCGGTCGATCAGGTCGTGGCACCACGGCCCCGCTCCGGTGATGACCACCATGTGGTTGGACGGCCCGATCGCGTCGACCGTGTTCGTGGGCCAGAACATGTGCACGAAGTTGCCCGCCTCGTCGACCCGGAAGATCCCGCGGAAGTCCGTCACGGTGGCGATCACGGTGCCCCCGGGCACCCGCAGGAACGCCGAGATGTCGTTGCCGAACCATCCGCCTTCCATCACCATCCTCAACCCCCGGAAGTTCGGCAGGCCGAGGATCAGCGCGGAGCTCAGCACCCTCCCGAAGTCCTCCTCGCCGATCCCGAACCACCCGCCGGGCTTCCGCACCACGTCCCCGAGCTCGATGGTCACCCCGCGCGCGTCCACGGCGGGCCGCACGACGTCCGAGGCCGAGCGGAGCGCGGCGACCACGTCGCGCAGCGCCTGCACGTGCCCCGCCGAGGGGAACCGCCGCAGCGGGCCCGGGAAGCCGGAGAACACCGAGAGGATCATGAGGGCCGCCCCGAGCGTGTCCAGGAACGTGAGCACGACCCCCAGGGTGATGCGGGCCGCGGAGAGCGACCGGCCGTCCACCAGCGCCGGGGTCAGGGGGATGACGCCGCCGGTGTCCACCACCACCAGCGGGTCTCCCCCGAAATCGATGTGCTCGAAGAGGATGGCGACCCTGGGGACCACCAGGGGGGCCTGCCGCAGGCGGATCCGCACCAGGTTGAGCTGCACGGTGCCGCACGACGGGACCGTGACCCTGGCCACCAGCGCGATCTCCCAGGTCTTGAACCCCACCCCCGTGGCGCTCGTGTCCTCGCTCACGATGTCGGGATGGAAGAGGACGCGCGCCCGGTCCGAGGGCACCAGGTCGGTCCCGATGGTGAGCGCGCCCTCCGTGACGTGGAAGTCGGCGCGGTCGGTGGTGAACCCGGAGGCGGAGGCCAGGAAGCCGAAGACGATGCCGGCGGTGCCGGCCGCCGTGTCCAGCAGCTGCGTGAGCGGGTTGGCCACGCCCGCGATCCGCTGGACCTGGAAGGCCACGAACTCCTCCGGCCGGATGGGGAGCAGGTTGCCGGCGTCGATGTCCAGGGCGTAGTCCCGGCCGTTCACCACCAGCTTCCACCCCTGCGCCACGAACTCCCCCACCCTGGCGCAGTCCAGCCACGGCACCCGGACGATCGGCTGCACGGCCGACGGGATGTCGTCGCGCCAGATGATCACGAAGCCCCCGGTGTCGCTGGCGGGGAGCGTGGCCAGGACGCCTTCCTCGCGCCAGTAGGGCGTGGGCAGGTTGGCCCCGGCCTCGCGGATGGCGCGCAGCGACTGGCCCAGGGGGCTGGCGGGGTCGACCCGGGGCGCGCGGACCGCCACCAGGCTCTGGATCTGCGGCAGGAGCGCCGCGAGCTGGGCGCTGGGGTTGGCCGCGTACAGCCGCACCTCGCCCCGCTCGGGGCCGCCGAGCCACTCGGTGTTGCCCACGCGGGGCAGGTCGGAGCGCCCGATGACGTGGCCGAAGTACAGGTCGCGGCCGGCGGCCGTCGCCACGTCCGCGTACGGGGCGGGAAGGCCGATGCTGAGGAGGACGGGCGGCGACGTCCGCTCGGCCGCGCCGTCGCGGTTGACGGCCACGAGCGTGGCGGTCATGAAGAGGGCGTTGGTCTGGTACCCCGGGTGGGTCTGCAGGGCCCGGATCGTCGCCATGTCCGTCCCGAACGCCACGTCCGTCGCCCCGCGGTAGGTGTTGAGCTGCTGGTAGAACGGGTCGAGCTCGGGCATGCGGGCCACGGGGCGCGTGCCGAAGCCCACCCCGACCAGGTCCAGCCGCGCCTCGGAGACGCAGACGACCGGCTGCGGGTTGGCGATCGCGATCGGCGGCTGGACGATCGGCCCGGTGATCGTGATCGGGACCGCGCAGGTGTCCGGCCCGATGGTGAAGACGGCCTGGTAGCCGGCGGCGCAGTCCGGCAGGCTGGAGGGCACCAGGAACGAGACCGACAGCGCCGCCCACGTGACGTTGGTCACCGGGAAGGTGGTCTGCCCGCAGCGCAGCACCACGCTCCCGGTGAGGCCGAAGTTGCCGGTCAGGGGGTCGACGGCGGCGACGGCGGTCCCGCCGCGCAGGGCCGGGGTGGTGGGCGACCCGACGGTGAACGTGATGTTCGGACAGGGCACGGGACGCCTCCTCGCTGCATGGGAAGGTTCCGGGAATTCGCCGAGTTCCGTACCGATGCAGACGAGGCGATGGCCCCTGTCTCCTGGATGGCGGCTGCACGGTAGAGTACGCCGCCGGCCGGCCCGCCGCTACCGCGGCCGCGATCGTTTCAGACCGGCTCCCCCCGACCGGTGGATGGGGAGCTGAAGGGCCGATCCGCGGCACCCGCGTCCCGGGCCCGGCTCAGCGGCGCCGGTCGGTCACCGCCCTGATGATCCGCGCGAGCGTGGGAAGCCCCGGGAGCGCCGGCCGCCCCGGGAGGATGTTCCACTGGTTGAAGACGACGACCAGGTCGTCCTCCGGGACGACGACGGGGACCTGCCCGCCGAACCCGGACCCGGCCCACATCACGCGCGTGCTGTCCGTGGGGTTGGGGAAGAGCCACCACTTCAGGCCGTAGCGGGCGCCGTTCGGCCGCGCGGGGTTCACCACCACGGCGGGGGCCAGCGAGGCCCGCACCCAGTCGCGGCTCACCACCTGCCGGCCGTTCCACGCTCCGTCGCGCAGGAACAGGTACCAGAGCCTCGCCAGGTCTTCCGACGCCAGGTAGAGCCCGCCCTCGGTGTCCACCACTCCCGTCGGCGTGCGCTTCCAGTGCCAGTCGCGGATGCCGAGCGGGGCGAACAGGTGGCGCGCGGCGTACTCCTCGATGTCGACGCCCGTGGCGCGGCGGAAGACGTGCGCCAGGAGCTCGCTGGCGCCGCTGTTGTAGTTGAAGCGCGTCCCCGGCTCCTCCATCATCGGCCGGTCGATGGTGAACTTGACCCAGTCGTAGCTGCCTTCCAGGCCGATCGCCGTGTTGGCGGGGTCGCCGTACGGCCGCATCTCGTCCCAGTCCAGCCCGGCCGTCATGGTCAGCAGGTGCCGGAGGGTCATGCGCCGCTTGCGGTCGTCCACGTTGGCGACCATGCCGGAGTCGAAGAACGCGAGCACCGGCGTGTCGAGCGACGGGAACTCGCCGCGCGTCACGGCCGTGCCGATCACGATGGAGGTGATGGTCTTGGTGACCGACTGCAGCGTGTGCAGGTCGCCCCGCCGGTAGTAGGGGTGCCACCACGCGTTGAAGTAGTTGTAGGGCCCCGCGCGGTCGTGGGTGCGCAGCGACGTGGCCAGGCGGGAGGAGTCGCCGTAGGCGGCGTCGTAGTCGTGCTGGTAGCGCCGGTCGTACGCCAGCCGGCCCCGGCGGATCACCAGGAAGCGGTCCACGTAGCCGTAGCGCCCGGAGCGGATCTCGGCGTCGATGCTGTCGAGCACCGCGGCGTTGAGCCCGACCTCCGCGGGCGTCGCCGTCGGCCACCGCTCGGCGGGCCACGACGCCTGCGCTCCGGCCTCCGGCACGGCGGCGGCGAGGAGCGCGAAGAGGAGCGCTGCAAAAGTTCGTGAGGACAAACGGCCTGCGCCGATGCTGGCTGTTCTCATCAGGGGCTCCCGTGGGGTGGCGATCCGATCTTTCATTCAGGGTATTCCTCGCGCGAGCGAGGCGCGTCGGGCAGCTGTTCGTCGAGCGACTGGCGGTAGCGGATGCAGCCGCGCAGGAACTCGGGCCACTCCGGCACCGTCGGCAGCGGGTCCTGCCGCTCGGGGAGCAGACCCCACAGCGCCGGGTGGTGCCAGCAGAGCTCGTGGCCGCTGCTGTCGCGGTGCGCGCGGATCCCCTGCCGCAGCCGCTTCGCCTCCGCGATCAGCTCCTCACGCGACATCCGATCGAGGTCTTCGTCCACGAGCGCCTCCTGAACGGGTGTTGCGAGCGGCCCAAGATATCACGAACCGAAAGGTTCCGCCTCTCCCGTGGAGAAGCGGAACCCTTCCCTCCGTACCGTGCCGTCCCGGCCAGCTCTCGACGCCGCGTCAGACGGCCGCGCAGCCGCGCGACCTGTCCCGGCCGGCCCCTTGCTCCACGCATTCCACGCTCCCCGTCGCATCGGGCGCGCACGCCGCCCTGAGCTCCGCGAGAAGTGCCCTGCCGAGGCTTGCCCGGTGCCGCTTCTCCTCATCGCCGGGCTGCGCCGTCCACGCGAATTTGACCTCGACCGCCGACAGCGAGTCCTGCCCGGCGCCCCACCCGACAAAATAGGTCACGTTCGCGACAGTCGGCCCACCGCGCGCCAGGGAGTCGCGGAGGATCACACCGAAGTGACCCTCGGTGGGGGTCGGCTTCGACGGCATTACCATGACCACGCGAGGCGATGCGGCCAGCGCAGCCGCCACACAGTCGAAAGCAGGTGCAGGGCGCAGTGACTGGCGTACCGCGATGGAGGCGGACGGGGCGCAGGCGGCTGCGAGCAGCAGGAGAAGCAGCAGACCCGCGATGCGCAGAGAAGGACGCGACATTGTCGAGATTCCCATGGCTACGTTACGGCGGAGCTTTCCAGCACTCCGTCGATGTCGTCCCACACCATCCAGTGCCGGTTCAACTCCACTGCGCCGTGACGTCTGTAGAACGGGCGTGCCCGGTCGTCCCCGACATCGACGCAGATGCGGCTCGCCCCGTTCTCGGCGAACCACCCGGCGAGCAGGCGCAGCAGCGCCGTGGCGACCTGGCGCCGCCGGTGCTCCGCCACCACGTAGATCCACTGCAGCTCGCCGTCGCAGCCGAAGCGGCGCGTGAGGTGCCCCGCCACGTACCCGACCGGCGACTCGCCTTCCACGGCCATCCACATCACGCGCGGCGGCAGCGCCTGCTGCGGATGGTGCTCACCCGCCAGGTAGCGCAGCATGCGCTCCTCGGACGCTCCGCCCGCCTCGCCCTCGCGCCGAAGCCGGGCCAGCACCGGCACGTCGGCTAGATCCGCTCTTCGGTAACGCACGGTGGCCATGGCGGTGTCCGCATGCTGTTCGTCACCTCCACACACCCAAGCCCTGCGCTAGCTCAATGCGTATCGAAATCGTTGTACGGTGTCCGGAGAGCTACGGCTGTGTAGACTTCGAGAACGGTTTGGCGAAGCGGATCTTCCTCGGCGACAAACCGCACATCCATCTCGCGAATCCTAGCCTTCGCAGATTCGAATGCTGCTCGGAAAACTGGATCTTCCATCAGTTTGCGTCGCGAGCCTTCGGTCTTGTACGTGGCTTTCAACCGACCAGTCTCTTCGCGCGCAAGCCGAAAGGCGAACGCCGCCATACGGTGTGTGGCACTAGGCAGACAGTGGCGAGCGAGGCGCTTGCGGATGTTTCGACTGCGGCCAACATACAGGTGCTGCGGACCTTCGGAAAACAAGTAAATCCCAGAATTAGAGATCAGCTTGGGCAACGCAGAGTATCGAACAGGTTCCATTTCAATGAGGCGTCGGAAAGACGGCTCCAGGGAATCTACTACGGCTGCAAATTCCGGGTGCATGTGATGCCACGTCCTGTGTTCAGCGCTCACCGCCGAGTCTCAGCGGACGAGATATTGTTTCTAAGGGGTGAGGACAACCATCGACCTCATCATTTGGGGTCCACCCCTGAATACCGGTATGAATTCATGCGGCTGATCACGACGACTTGGCTGTAGCTGTGGTCTGCTTCTGCTTTCGTTCAAGAGCAAGCACAGTTCGTTCGACACGCCACAGTTCTCGCACCCGTTGACCGTAGCGAAACGACTTTCGCGACGAGTATATCCCGGCCCGGATAGATGTCTACCTTGGTTATTCGCCTGAAATCAGCATTGGAGGGCATAGAACGAAAGAACCCATGTCGCATCTTCTTGAGCCGCGGTAAGATGGGTGGTGTCGAAGCAACCATCCGTCCGCGAACCCTCGAAAGCACGACATGGGTGAA
>DASVWD010000211.1 GCA_036389795.1 Longimicrobium sp. | reverse complement strand
CCCGCCGCTCTTCGACAGCACCTACCTGACCGGCGGCAACGGCCCCCTCACGCTGGGCGCGAGCCGCTACATCGAGTACAACGGCGGCGTGTTCAGCTGGGCGGTCTACGTGGACGGCTGGTCGACGAACCAGTACGGCCGCGAGGGCAACGAGACCGACTACGCCAGCACGTGCTTCTGATCTCCCCAGGCGCCGCCGCGGCGCCCCGCCTCGCCTGGAGCCTGCGCCCCCGGCGCGGGCTCCAGGGCTGCACGCTCGTCGCGCTCGCGCTGTCGGCCGCGTGCGGCACCTCCGACGCGGCGGAGCGGCGTCCGCCCCCCGCCCGGGAGTGGACGGCGCCCGCGGTGATCCCCGGCGGCGCCTTCCTGTCGCCCCGGAACCGGCTGGAGGACGTGGTGGCGGAGCCGGGGGGAGCCGTCCACGCGGTGTTCACCGACACGCGCGGCCCCCTGCGCCGGTGGAACCGGGTGCTGTACGCCCGGCTCGCGGGCGGAGCGTGGAGCGAGCCGGTGCCGCTGGACGACACCCCGGGGCGCTCGCACGCGCCGCGCCTGGCCGCGGACGGCCGGAGGCGGCTGCACGCGCTCTGGTGGGAGGGGCTGGACCCGGAGAGCGGCAGCCGCCTGCTGCACCGCGCCTCGGACGGCGCCGGCTGGGGGCCGGTGGACACGCTCTACCGCGAGGCCGATCCGCGCGGGGTGAGCGACCTGCAGCTGGCGGCGGTGGCGGACGGGAGCGGGCGGCTGCACGTGGTGCACGCGCGGGCGGAGGGCGGACACGGGTACCTGGTGCTGGACGGCGGCCGCTGGCGCGCCGGCCCCGCTCCCGCGCTCGGCGGGGGCTACCTGCGCTGGGACCGGGAGGCGGCGCGTGCGGGGCGGCTGGAGCTGGCCTACGTGGCCGCGGTGGCCTCCGAAGAGGTGCGCACGGCCAACAACGACCTCTGGTTCCGCTCGCTCGGCCGGGCGGGGTGGAGGGAGCCTGCCGCGGTGTACCGGGCGCCCTCGCGCTCCCACGACCCCACCCTCCTCACCGGCGCCGACGGCGTGCGGCACGCCGTCTGGACGGAGAGGACGGTCCGCGGCGCCTCCGAGCGGCTCCTGCACTCGGTCTCGCGCGACGGCGTGCACTGGTCGCCGCCCACCGAGGTCGTCCCCCCCTCGCCCGGGGCCGGCTTCTACGCGCCGCGGCTGGGAGTGGACGGCGAGGGAAGGCTGCACCTGGCCTTCCTCCGCGCCTCTGCGCGCGAGGTGGTCCCCCTGGAGACCCGGCTGGAGGCCGGCCTCTGGACCGCGCCGCGGCCGCTGGCGCCCGGAGCGCCCGCCGGCACGCTGGACCTGGAGCTGGCCGGCGACGGCCGGGGCACGCTGCACGCCCTCTGGAGGGGCGCGGACGGCCGCTACCGCCACTCCCGCCTCGGCGGCTGAGCGCGGTCGCGCCAGCCCTGCGGGAGGAAAAGAAGCCGGGAGCGGCGACCGCTCCCGGCTTCTTTTTCCGCGCCCGGTTCCGCCGCTACGCCGGCCGGGCGAAGCCGAACCTGCCCAGCCGCGAGCGGCCTGGTGTCCTCCGACCGGTCTCAGGGCGCGGTGGGCGTCCCCGCGGTCGTGTCGACGGGTCCGGGGACGGCGGCCGTGTCGACGAGCTGGCCGCCCGCGGTGGGAGGGTTGGTCCCCACGCCGGCGCTGTCCACCGTCCCCGGCCTCAGGCCGGCCGTGTCGGAGGGGAGGGTGGCCGCGTTGGGAGTGTCGACGACGACCGCCTCCCCGGTGTTCTCGCCCTCGTCGCCGCCGCCGCACGCCGCCAGCGCCAGCACCGCGGCCGCGACGAGGATTCTCCTGCCCTTCATCTTCCCTGCCTCCTGTCTCGGGTCTCTCCGCGCCATCCCGCGCGGGTGGCCTGGCGCCCTGCAACAACCGGACG
The DNA here is from genome assembly GCA_036389795.1 of Longimicrobium sp. NCBI lineage: Bacteria > Pseudomonadati > Gemmatimonadota > Longimicrobiia > Longimicrobiales > Longimicrobiaceae > Longimicrobium > Longimicrobium sp. Next base: position 13,716 of record DASVWD010000211.1, on the reverse strand, counting down.
CGAGTGCCCCCAGGCTCGCTGGAGCCACGGAAAGCCTCGCAGACCCCGCGAGGCTTCGACCGCGTATCCGGCGATTCGGTCGTCGCGGGAAGACGACCCCTGTCGGGCAAAACGCACAAAGCGTACATTGCTCCGCATCCATCGCGACCAGCGATCCACCATCGTCGAACCGCCGTGATCGTAGTCCACGCCTGCTGGAGCCCCTTCGCCCTGTACCTGTGGGGAGAGACGTCGTGGGCGCCCGGCCTGCCGAAGGTCGGGCGGGGCCGTGTGGGCCGCGAGAAGGCCCGCCCGCGGCCGCACCCTTTCGCGGCCGAGCACCACGCGCTGCGCGACGCGCTCGGGCGGCTCGGAGGGGTGGACAGGCGCGCCCGGCCGGCCGAGCCGACGCTCCACCTCCCCTCGTTCCACCGCCTCCCGCAGCCTTCGCCGCACGTGCCGCGGCCGGACGACTCCGGCCCCGGCGGCGAGGAGCCCACGGCGACGATGCCGTGGATCGTGCGCGCGGTGGAGCTCCCAAACGACGCGGCGCTCGACTTCCTCCTGGCGCTCCCCACCGCCCCCGTGGAGGGCGTGGTGGCGGCCGACTCGCTGCGCTGGTTCGGCGAGGCGGCCAAGCTGGCCGTGGAGCTGGTGGCGCGCGGCCACGTGCTCCCGGTGCTGGAGCCCCGGGACGTCGGCTGGCTGGCGGCGTGGCGCCCCACGCTCGCCGACGAGGCCGACGCCGAGCGGCTGGCGGCGCTCCGGCGCGCGCTGCCGGGAGTCGCCGGGGCCGCGGAGACACCGGCGGAAGGCGATGACCTGGCCTCGCTCGCGCTGGGCGGGCTGGTGGACGCCTGCGTGCGCCAGGCGCTCCGCGGGCAGAAGCTGATGCCCCCGCGCCGCGGCCGCCGCGCCGCCGGCGAGCAGTGGGCGGCCGCGCTCCTCGGCCGCGACGGCTTCGTGTTCCTGAAGGAGAAAGAGGAGGGCGAGCGGCTGCACGGGGTGCTGGCGGCGTGGTCGCGGCCGCTGGAGCCCGCGCGGCCGGGCGGTCTGCGCACCTGCTTCCGCCTCTCCGCGCCCGCCGAGCCGGCGGAGGAAGGCGAGGCCGGGTCTCCCGCCGCCCGCGCGCCGTCGCCCGAGGGGAGCTGGCGGCTCGACTTCCTCCTCCAGGCCGCGGACGATCCCAGCCTGCTGGTGCCGGCGGACGAGGTGTGGCGCGCGCGCGGGCCGCTCAAGGTGCTCAGGCGCACGCTGGACCACCCGCAGGAGCGGCTGCTGGGCGACCTGGGCCGGGCGCTGCGCCTCTTCCCGCCGCTGGAGCCGGCGCTGCGCGGCGCCCGCCCCACCGGGGCCGGGCTGGACGCCGAGGCCGCCTACCGCTTCCTGCGCGAGGGCGCGCCGCTCCTGGCCCAGGCCGGCTTCGGCGTGCGGGTGCCCGCCTGGTGGGGCCGCCCCTCCGCGCGGCTGGGGCTCAAGCTACGCGCCCGGCCGTCTACCCCCGCGCCGCGCGGCCAGGCGGAGGGGCGCTTCGGGCTGGAGACGCTCTGCGCGTACGACTGGCAGGTCTCCCTCGGCGGCGAATCCCTTTCGGCGGAGGAGTTCCGCGCGCTGGCCCGCGCCAAGGTGCCGCTGGTGCGCTTCCGCGGCGAGTGGGTGGAGCTCCGGCCCGACGAGGTGCAGGCGGCGCTGAAGCTCTTCGAAAAGGGCGCCGCGGGCGAGATGAGCGCGGCCGATCTCCTGCGCCTGGCCATGGGCGCCGACGAGGCCGCGGCCGAGCTCCCCGTGGCGGGCGTCGAGGCGTCCGGCTGGCTGGCCGAGCTGCTGGCCGCGGACGGCGACGCGCGGATCGCCCCGGTGGCGCCGCCGGAGGGGTTCGCGGGGACGCTCCGGCCGTACCAGGAGCGCGGGCTGGCGTGGCTCGCCTTCCTGGACCGCCTGGGGCTGGGAGCCTGCCTGGCCGACGACATGGGGCTGGGGAAGACGGTGCAGCTCCTGGCGCTCCTCCTGGCGCAACCCGTCCACGCGGGCGCGGGGCGGAAGCGGCGCACGCTCCCCACCCTGCTGGTGTGCCCGATGTCGCTGGTGGGGAACTGGCAGCGCGAGGCGGCGCGCTTCGCGCCGGGGCTGGCCGTGCACGTGCACCACGGTGGCGAGCGGCTGAGCGGGCCCGCGCTGCGGGAGGCCGTCCGCGGCGCCGGGCTGGTGATCACCACCTACGCGCTGGCCGCGCGCGACCGCGAGGAGCTGGCGGCGGTGGAGTGGGGGCGCGTGGTGCTCGACGAGGCGCAGAACGTGAAGAACCCGGCCGCACGGCAGACGCAGGCCGTGCGATCCTTGAGCGCGCCGCGCCGCGTGGCGCTCACCGGCACCCCGGTGGAGAACCGCCTGGCGGAGCTGTGGTCGATCCTGGAGTTCCTGAACCCGGGGCTCCTGGGGAGCGCCGCCGACTTCCGCCGCCGCTTCGCCACGCCGATCGAGCGCTACCGCGACCCCGAGCGCGCCGCGGCGCTCAGGCGGCTGACCGGGCCCTTCATCCTGCGCCGGCTCAAGACCGACCGCCGCATCGTGCAGGATCTCCCGGAAAAGATGGAGATGAAGGTCTTCTGCAACCTCACCCGCGAGCAGGCCACGCTCTACCAGGCCACCGTGGACGAGATGATGGAGAAGATCGAGCGGAGCGAGGGGATCGAGCGCCGGGGGCTGGTGCTCTCCACGCTGATGAAGCTCAAGCAGGCGTGCAACCACCCCGCGCAGCTCCTGGGCGACCGCTCGGCGCCGGCCGGGCGCTCGGGGAAGCTGGCGCGGCTGGAGGAGGTGCTGGAAGAGGTGCTGGCCGGGGGCGAGCGCGCGCTGGTCTTCACCCAGTTCGCCGAGATGGGCGAGCTGCTCAAGGAGCGGCTGGAGGAGCGCTTCGCGCGGGAGGTGCCCTTCCTGCACGGCGGCACGTCGCGCGTGGCGCGCGACGCCATGGTGGCGCGCTTCCAGTCGCCCGATGGGCCCGCCGTCCTCCTCCTCTCGCTCAAGGCGGGCGGCACGGGGCTCAACCTCACGGCGGCCAACCACGTGGTGCACTTCGACCGCTGGTGGAACCCGGCGGTGGAAGACCAGGCCACCGACCGCGCCTTCCGCATCGGCCAGCGGAGAAACGTGCAGGTGCGCAAGCTGGTGTGCGCCGGCACCCTGGAGGAGCGCATCGACGAGATGATCGAGGAGAAGAAGCGCCTGGCCGCCAGCGTGCTGGGCGCCGGCGAGGCATGGCTGACCGAGCTCTCCACCGCCGAGCTGCGCCGCGTCGTCGCCCTCTCCGCCGACGCCGTGGCCGAGTGACAAACAGCCAGGGAACAGGGGACAGGGTACAGGGAACAGCCGGCAGTACTACGCAATTGGGCGGTGGTAGATGATTGGCAAAGCCAACGATCATTATCCCGAGCCGACCAGGTGTCATCCCGAGGGGCGCGGTGGCGACCCGAGGGATCTACTCCTTGCGGCTGGTGGCTCGCCTCCGGCGCAGAAATCTCCAACTGAGGGGTTTCTCTGTGTCCTCTGTTCCTCTGTGTGAGACATGCAGTTGCGATTCCGGACCTCGGATGATCGGTGGCGGACGGCATGAGGAGGCGCGCGTGAGCGGCGACTGGTGGAACTGGGAGCACGGCCCCCGGCGGCCGGCCAAGGACGGGATCAAGGCGCGCAGCCAGCGCGGCGACATCGGCGAGAGCTGGTGGTCGAAGCGCTTCCTGGCGGCGCTGCAGGCCGTGGCCGACACCTCGCGGCTCTCGCGTGGGCGGAGCTACGCGCGCAGCGGCCAGGTGATGGGGCTGAAGGTGGAGCCCGGCGCGGTGACGGCGCGGGTGCAGGGCTCGCAGCCCCAGCCGTACGCGGTGCGCATCGCGCTGAAGCCGTTCACCGACGCCGAGTGGGCGCGCGCCGAGGCCGAGCTGGCCGGGCAGGCGCTCTTCCTGGCCGCGCTGCTGGCCGGCGAGATGCCGCGCGACGTGGAGCAGGCGTTCGCGGCCGCCGGGCTCTCGCTCTTCCCTACGAAGCCGGGGGAGCTGAAGAACGACTGCTCGTGCCCGGACTGGGGGAACCCGTGCAAGCACGTAGCGGCCACCTACTACATCCTGGCCGAGGCGTTCGACGCCGACCCTTTCCTGGTGCTCGCCTGGCGCGGCCAGCCGAAGGAGCGGCTCCTGGAGCGCCTGCGCGAGCTGCGTGGCGCGATCCCGGAGCCTGGGCCCGAAGCCGAGCCGGAGCCTGCCTCCACGCCCGCCGCCTCCGCCGCGGCACCGCCCTCCGGCGACTTCTGGCGCGCCGGGCCGGAGCTGGCGGGCCTGCGCTACGCCCCGCGCGCCGCCGAGGTGCCCGACGCCGTTCTCCGGCAGCTCGGCCCCCTCCCACCCGCCGCCGGCGGCGAGCCGGTGGCCGAGGCGCTGGCCGCCGCCTACCGCATCTTCACCGCCGCGGCCGAGCGGCGGGCGTTCGGGGAGGCGGGGGAGAGCGGAGCACGGGAGGAGGAAGCGGCGGAGCCTCGCTCGACCGCCACCTGACCGGTCGGCATGAGACGTCTTCTCCTCCGCTGCGTGGCCGGATTGATCGTGACCGCGGCCGTGGCGTGCACCGGCACGGCGGTGCGCGCTCAGCGGGTGCCGCGCCCCCGCGTGCCCACGGCCGATGCGGGAGGCGCGGATGGTCAAGCGCATCGCCGCCCGCCGAGGCGACCGCGCGAGATCGCCCGCAAGCGCGCAGGGCCTGCCGCTGGAGGAGTCAAATCGCCAGGCTCGCTCCCGAGGGCTCAATGGGGCGGAAAGCGGCGGACGCGTTATTGAGCATGCGGCGCACTGAACTGCAGCCCTTCCAGTGTATGCGGCGGGGTGGAGGCCGGCGGTCTCCGCCCCACGCAGGCTACGCTTGGCGGTCGGCACTACAGAGACTCGGGGTGCACCGGCGACGCTCACGTCCACCGCGCCCGACGACCCCCGGCGGGGAGCAACCCGTCTCCCGCCGTCCTTGCGAATGAACCCATCCGTGCCCAAGATGAGAGGGCCGTCCCTTCTGCCTGCTCGTCCACACCCATAGGAAAGAAGCTGTGTCAGACGCGCACCGCGACGCCCTTCTGCGCTTCGCCAAGGAGATCGAGTCCCTTCCAAACGAGTCGGCAAAGACTCACCGGTTCTATGGACTGATCGGGGAGATGTTCAAGGGCAGCAAGGCCGTGGTCGAGTTGTCTCGCGGCACCGAAAAGCGGGTGCGCATTGCCGCTGCGGCGGGAGACAAGCACGGACGGATCGATACTTATTACGGCAACGTCATCATCGAGTTCGAGACGTCTCTGCAGGCAACCGGTGCCGACGCAGAATATCAGCTCCGCGAGTACACGTCCGGCGTATGGACGGCCGAGGGGGCAACGAGGGTGCTGATCTGTGTCGCCACGGACGGGAAGATTTGGAAGACGTATTCTCCCGTTCGGGTGGTCGGCTCTTCGAAAAAAGTCACGCCAGATCAGGTGAAGCTCGAGCACCTGCGAACCATCGAGCTGACGTCCGCGACCATTGATGAATTCCTTTTCTGGCTTACCGCCTTGCTGTTCCGCAAAGGGCGGCAGCAGCCCACTCCCGACGCGTTCCGCTTCGACTTCGGCGCCCAGAGCGTGGCGTACAGCAGCGCGATCCGCGATCTGAGAGAGGCATGGCGCGTCTCCGGCACCCACTCCGAGAACGAGCTGAAGCTGTCGACGTGGAAGCGATACCTCACTTTCACGTATGGCTCGCTCGACGCTATCGAGCAGCTGCAGGATCTTTTTCTGCGCCACACCTACCTCGCTTCCATCGCGCGGCTTCTCGTCTGGGCGGTGATGTCGCACGGCAAGACGACCCAGCCATTGAGGGAAGTCGCGAATCAAGTATTTGACGGCAGCTATTTCAGGCAGCACGGTATCCGCAACCTCGTCGAGGACGACTTCTTTTCCTGGATCACGGAGGCGGACGTCGCCCCGACGCTCGCGCCGATGTGGGAGCGCCTGCTGGACCAGATTTTAACTTACGACCTGTTGCACATCGGCAACGACATTCTTAAGGGAGTTTACCAGGAATTAGTGGACCCCGCGGAGCGCCACGACCTTGGCGAGTACTACTCGCCCGACTGGTTGTGCGAGGCGATCGTCGAGGAGCTGCTCCCGAAAGCGGGGTTCGTCCGGGTGATAGACCCTACGTGCGGGTCTGGGAGCTTTCTCAGAGCCGCGATCGCGAAACTGCTCGCGAACAACCCCGAGGGTGGCGGTGCATTTCGCCTAAGTGCCATCCTGAGCAGCGTGGTGGGAATCGAGATCCACCCGCTGGCGGTCACCATTGCGCGCGCGACCTACGCACTGGCCCTCGGCCCGCTGCTCCGCGACCTTCGCAGGCCGATCCAGATCCCCGTCTACCTTGCTGACGCGCTGTTTCTACCTGTCGAGGTCATTCAGTTGGAGCTCGGCAGCACGCGGACGTACGAGGTCCGCTTCGGGGAAAAATCCGTCTCGATCCCCGAGAGCTTGGTCCGCAATGCTGATCTTTTCGATCCCGCCATCGACGCGGCGACCGAGGTGGGCGAAGCACTCGCGCGAGGCGAGGCAGAATCGAGCGTGACACTGGCGGCGTACCTGCGCAACGAAGTACCGGCGATCGCGGGGGAGCCGGAGTTGGACCTGATGGTCGAGGCGCTATGGGAGTATGCGCGGAAGCTGGCTAAGCTGATTGAGGCCAGGAAGGACTCGATCTGGTCGTTCGTGGTCCGGAATTCGTACAAACCCGCCATGCTGCGGGAGTCATTCGACGTGTGCGTCGGCAATCCGCCCTGGCTTTCCTACAGGTACATCAAGGACCCCCAGTACCAAGCCGAAGTCAAAAAGCGTGGCGTAGACGAATATCAGATCGCGCCGCGGCAGCAGAAGCTGATGACGCAGATGGAGCTGGCCACCATTTTTCTCGTCCACACGTTGAACGTGTTCGGCAAGAAAGGCGCGAAGCTGGCCTTCGTCGTGCCCCGCAGCGTCCTGACGGCGGACCAGCACGCAAATCTTCGTACGCGGAATTACGTGGCGAAGGCCACCGTCGTTGCGTACTGGGACCTCAAGGGCGTGACGCCGTTGTTCAAAGTCCCCTCCTGCGTGCTGTTCGCCGAGCGCAAGGTGCCTAGCCGCAGCCGCACCTACACCCTGCCGGTAATCGAATGGGAGGGCGTCCTCCGCTCACAGGACCCGAACGTGCAGGAGGCGCGAAGCGCGCTACGCAGGAGGACGAACGAGGCCCGGCTGATCTACCTGGGAGAGCGCACCGCCCTGTCCACTGGCGGCGGTACCACTCATCCGACCAAGTCCAGCTTCTACCGGCGGCAGTTCAGGCAGGGTGCGACGCTGGTTCCGCGCAACTGCTACTTTGTCGCGATCCCGGAACTCGACGGAAAGCCGGACTTCGACAGGCTGTACTGGGCTGAGACCGAGCCGGAGCAGGCGGTACTCGCCAAAGCGCCGTGGAGAGGTTTCATGATGAGCGGCGAGGTTGAAGGCCGCTACATCTACCGCGCCGTCATGTCGAAGCACGTTGTTCCGTTTTACGTGCTGGAGCCGGATATCGTCGTCCTGCCGATTCTCATGTCGGGGGACTCGTTGCAGCTGCTGGAAGCCGGCGAACTCAAGGCCCGGGGCGACCGGAAGTTCGCCGCGTGGATGACGAAGGTCGAAAAACACTGGAAAAAGGTGCGTGGCAAAAAGTCCGAGGCCACGGTCACCGAATGGCTGAACTACCAGAACAAGCTGACGAACCAGGGATCGCGGGGAGAGGCTCTCGTCCTGTACAATGCGTCGGGCACCAACGTATCGGCGGCCTCGCTGGACTCCCACGCGCACGATGGACGGCTCGTGATCGACCACAAGCTCTACTGGGCGCCCTGCGACTCTCGTGACGAGGCGGACTATCTAGCCGCGGTGCTCAACTCCGAGACCGTGAATGAGGCGATCAAACCGTTTCAGTCTACCGGGCTCTTGGGCGAGCGGGACATTCACAAGAAGGTGCTGGACTTCCCGATCCCCAAGTTCGATCCAAAGAGACCCGCGCATTCCGAGCTCGCGAAGTGGGCAAGTGAGGCGAGTGAGCGAGTTGCGCAGGCGGCCAAGGGAGCGGACTTCCCAGCGTCGCTGGCGGCCCGCCGCAAGGCAGTCCGGCAAGCGATAGGCCCTATCTCCGCCCGAATCGAGGCCGGCGTGAAGAAGCTGTTCTGAGCCGGATCCCGGGCGGCGGGATTCGCGGGTGGACCGGCTCGCAGCACGACCTCCGTCCCTCGCCTGCCGTCGCGGAGTGGCGGGGGCAGCTTCGCTTGAGCTGATTGAACTCCGACCGGATACATGGCGGCACCCAGTCGCCGGGATTAACTTGGACGGGAAGTGAACCCGGCCTCCCGGCCGGGCGATGCGATCCACCCGCAGGAGAACCCCTTATGCGCAAGCGCGTCCTGACTCCCGTCCTGCTCTGCGCCGCCCTGGCCGCGTGCAGCGGCGACGGCACCGGACCGGGCGGCGGCGAGCTCACCCGGGCCGAGGCCGAGGCGATCAACCGCGCGATCCTGGCGCTCGGCTCGGGCGTGGCCCAGGGCGGCACCTCGCAGGCGCAGGCCTCCCGCGCCGCGGCCGCCGCTCCCAACAGCTTCACCTACGACTTCAACACCACGGCGCCGTGCAAGCCGAGCGGCTCGGTGGCGCTGGCGGGGCACATGTCGGGGAGCTTCGACGACCAGGCGCAGACCGCGCAGCTGCAGGCCGACGTGGCGGTCCGCCACCAGGCGTGCGAGGTGCCCACCGACGACGGCGGCACCATCCGGCTCACGGGCGACCCCAGGATCGACGTGGGGCTGAACGCCGCGTCGAACGCGGGCGGGGTCACCGCGCTCCGGGTCACCGAGCGGGGCGCCTTCACCTGGGCCAAGGGCGCCGGCAGCTCGGGGCGCTGCACCGTCGACGTGACCGCCGAGCTGGTCGCGGGGACGCAGAACGTCCACGTCTTCGGGTCCTTCTGCGGCTTCACGTTCGACGAGGTGGGCCCGATCTCCTGACCCGCCGCAATTCCGCCGCGAACCACGACGCCCCGCCCGGCACCACGCCGGGCGGGGCTCTGCGTTGGGGGCGAATCCACCGGGCGGGAAGCCAGGGGATGCGCGCCGCGTGGCCGGGGGCAAGGCCTGCCACCGCAACCACGGCACGGGAGCCGGCACGGTGTAACGATGATCGGCATCGTGCTGTTACAGATCTTTCCGGCACCCGGCGCGCCCGGCACGCGCAACTCGAATCTCCCCAACGGATTCCCCTCCGGAGTGCCGCGGGAACCGCGCTTGCCGACGGGACGCGCAATGGTGGGATGCTCGTGTCGGTCGGGTCGGGACGGTGCTTGACCGGGCGAGGAACGGCGGCAACTATCCCCATCGTCTCAAGTCACGCACCGAGGGCATCCCACGCGAGGAGGGCGGCATGCGCAAGCTGCGGCTGGAGGTGGAGGCGCTGGTGGTGGAGTCGTTCGCGACGGACGCCGACGCGCGCGGAGCGGGGACGGTGCGCGGCGCCGCGGACGCGTTCTACGCGCCCGTCACGCGCACCGACTGCCCCGAGTGCACCGGGCAGCCGATCGAGACGTGCACCTGCGAGTGCCCGCCGCCGCCGACCCCGGGGTGCCCGCCCCCGCCGCCCAGCGACACCTGCCCGCCGCCGTACACCCAGGCCGACACCTGCTGCAACGTCACCTACGGCCCGTGCACCTGCGAGCCGATCGAGACGTGCACCTGCGGCGCCGTCGGCTGAGCCGGTAAGCTTCGGCGGATGGAAGACGGGAGGCGGAGACGAGGGCGAAATCGTCTCCGCCTCTTCCGGATCGCGGAAAAGCGTGGCGCGCGCGGGCGGCGGCCGGTATCTTCGGCGGACTTCCCACCTTCCACCCGAGGACTCCGACCATGCACCTGCGCACCGCGCCGGCCCTCGCCGCCGCGCTCCTGCTGGCCGCCTGCGGCCCGGGCGGGGGCGACACCGCCGCTCCCGCCGACTCCGCCGCCGCCGCGGCCCCGCCCACGATCGACGCCCCGGGCCGCGTGGACGACGTGTCCCGCGCCCGCGTCGACAGCGCCAACGCCGCCATCCAGGCGCGCGAGAGCCAGGTGGACGAGCTCTCCCGCGAAGCGTCCGGGCAGGGGAACTGAAGCCCCGTGTCCACCCTGGCCGCCGCGCCGCCGGAGGCGCCCGCCGCGCGCTTCCTCACCGCCGAGTGGCGCACGCTGGTGATGCTCAACTACGCCGTCGACCCCGCGGTGCTGCGGCCGCACGTGCCGCGCGGCACCGAGCTGGACGCGTGGAACGGCACCACCTTCGTGAGCGTGGTGGGCTTCCTCTTCCTCGGCACGCGGTTGCTGGGGGTGCCGGTGCCCCTCCACCGCGACTTCGAGGAGGTGAACCTGCGTTTCTACACGGGGCGCCGGGGGCCCGAGGGGTGGCGGCGCGGGGTGACGTTCATCCGGGAGATCGTGCCGCGGGTCGCGATCGCGACGATCGCCCGCGCGATCTACAACGAGCCGTACGTGGCCCTGCCGATGCGCCACCGCGTGGACGTGGGCGGGGGGCACGCGCAGTACGGGTGGCGGCACCGCGGCCGGTGGTGCTCGGTGCGCGCGCGGTTCGGGGGCGAGCCGCGGCCGCTCGAGCCCGGCTCCGAGGCCGAGTTCATCACCGAGCACTACTGGGGCTACACCGCGCAGCGCGACGGCGGCACGGTGGAGTACCGCGTGGAGCACCCCCCGTGGCGCGTGTGGGAGGCCGCCGAGGCCGCGCTGGACTGCGACGCCGTGGCGCTCTACGGACCCGCCTTCGCCGAGGCGCTGGCCGGGCCGCCGGCTTCCGCCTTCGTCGCCGAGGGCTCGCCCGTCGTGGTGCGCCGCGCCCGCCGCATCGCGTAGGCTGGTCGGCTCCGTTCCTCGTTCCCTTTTTGATCCACGACCGATGCGACTGCTCCTCCGCCTCCTGACCGCCGCCCTGCTCGTCCCCGCCGCCGCGGCCGCGCAGACGCCGGCGTCCGCCACGCGGTACCTGCTGCGCCCGGCGCGCGTGTTCGACGGCGTCAGCGCCCAGCCGCACGAGGGGTGGGCGGTGCTGGTGGAGGGCGAGCGGATCGCGGCCGCGGGGCCCGCGGCGGGGATCGCGGCGGCGGGGGCGCGCGTGGTCGACCTCCCGAACACCACGCTGATGCCGGGGATGATCGAGGGGCACTCGCACCTGCTCCTCCACCCCTACAACGAGACGTCGTGGGACGACCAGGTGCTGCGCGAGGCGCTGGCGCTCCGGGTGGCACGGGCGGTGGCGCACGCGCGGGCCACGCTGCTGGCGGGCTTCACCACCGCGCGCGACCTGGGAACGGAGGGCGCGGCCTACGCAGACGTGGGGATCAAGCAGGCGATCGAGCAGGGGATCGTCCCCGGCCCGCGGCTGATCGTCACCACGCGGGCGATGGTGGCCACGGGGGCGTACGGGCCGCGCGGGGGGATGGCGCCCGAGTGGGAGGACGCGCCGGTGGGGGCCGAGGAGGCGAGCGGGCTGGAAGGCGTGGCGCGGGTGGCCCGCTCGCAGATCGGCCGCGGGGCGGACTGGATCAAGGTGTACGCCGACTACCGCTGGGGCGCGGGCGAGCCGTCGCGCGCCACCTTCACGCAGGAGGAGCTGCGGCGCATCGTCGAGGTGGCCCGCGACGCCGGCCGCCCCGTGGTCGCGCACGCGGGGACGGCGGAGGGGATGCGCCGCGCGGTGCTGGCCGGGGTGGAAACGGTCGAGCACGGCGACGGCGGCACCCCCGAGGTGTTCCGGCTGATGCGCGAGCGCGGCGTGGCGCTCTGCCCCACGCTGGCGGCCACCGAGGCGATCCGGCAGTACCGCGGCTGGCGCAAGGGGCAGGACCCCGAGCCGCCGCAGGTGCAGGAGAAGCGGCGGAGCTTCCGCGCGGCGCTGGACGCCGGCGTCGCCATCTGCATGGGCGGCGACGTGGGCGTCTACCCGCACGGCGACAACGCGCGCGAGATGGAGCTGATGGTGGACTACGGGATGACGCCCGCCCGGGTGCTGATCGCCGCCACGTCGGGCAACGCGCGCATCTTCCACTTGGAGGAGCGCCTGGGCTCCATCCGCCCCGGCCTCCTGGCCGATCTCGTGGCCGTCGAGGGCGACCCCACGCGCGACATCTCCGCCGTGCGCCGGGTGCGCTTCGTGATGAAGGGTGGGGTAGTGTACCGGGAGCAGTAGACCCGCCGGAGCCGGGGGAAGCGCCTGCGTACGGTGTGCTTCGTAGCCGTACCCGAACGCGAAGCTTCCCCTCCGGGCCGCCGCGTACTATCTTGTTCACTCCCCCACACCACGGTCGAACGTCCTGACCCGTTCCGGGCCCGTTCCCCGCCCGGACCGCATTTCCTTTCCCATGCGCAAGTACAGCCTCCTCGAGCGGACTCCGTTCATGCCCGCGCTCACCGTCGCGGCCGTCGCCGTGCTGGCGCTGGGCGTGTTCGCGGCGTGGGCCGACGCGGGGCCGGCGGAAGCGGGCGGCGTGCCCGCCGCGCTGCCGGCCGTGCACGCCATCCCCGTCACCACCGACACCCTGCTGCTCGGCGGCTACGCCAGCGGGAGCTTCGCGCAGGCGCTCACCGTGCTGGCGAGCGACCTGTCGCCCTCGGAGCGCGAGATGATCGGGCGGCACCTGGACAAGATGTACCTTCCCCTCCTGCAGGGGCGGGCGCTCAAGGGCGGCGGGCGGCTGCGGCTGGCGTACGAGCGCACCATGCGCCCCGACGGCTCCACGCGCTCCATCCAGGTGCTGGCGGCGCAGGCGGCGGTGGGCGGCAGCATGTACACCGTCTTCCTCTACGACCAGGGCGAGAAGCCGGGCTACTACGACGACTGGGGCCGCTCGCTGGACCCGGTGCCGTGGACGGGGCCGCTGCCGTCCCTGCGCGTGACCAGCCCGTTCCGCATGGACCGCATGCACCCGATCCTGCGCCGCATCCTCCCGCACACGGGGGTGGACCTGGCGGCCGGGTACGGCACCCCCGTGCGCGCCGCCGCCGACGGGAGCGTCTCCTACGCGGCGGTGAAGGGCGGCTACGGCAACCTGGTGGAGGTCCGCCACCCGAACGGCTACGCCACCCGCTACGCGCACCTGTCGTCGATCGCGCACGGCGTCTACAACGGCGTGCCCGTGCGCCAGGGCGACGTGATCGGCTACGTGGGCTCCACGGGGCTGGCCACGGGGCCGCACCTGCACTACGAGGTGCGCCGCAAGGGCGTCCCCGTGGACCCGATGTCGTTCCAGCCCACCGCCACCAGCTCCGCCGACGTCGGCTACGACCCCGTCTGGCGCCGCGAGCGCACCGCGCTGGGCCGCATCCTCGCCCGCGCACCCTCGCTCACCACCGGGGGCACCACGGTCCTGAACTGACGGGTGATCGGGAGATTGGGAGAAACGAAGACGCGGGGCCGGCGCGAAGCCGGTCCCGCGTCGTCTCTCTTTCCTGGATCTGATCTGATGATCAATGGGTGCTTGCCGTCATTCTGAGGCCCAGACCGTGTGAAAACCTCCGCGACTGGGAGTTGCGACGGTTTTCAAGAAGAGCGAGACGCGAAATTCGGGGTGAGCGGCCTGAGCAGCGTCTCAGATGCGTCTGGAGGGAGAACCCGCTCCTCTGGAGCCTTGA
>DASVWD010000210.1 GCA_036389795.1 Longimicrobium sp. | reverse complement strand
AAACGTGGATCAGCAGGCCGAAACCCGCTCCGAGGCGCCCCAGCGACGCTCAAATCGTCCCGAACGCGGACCAGAGCACCGCACGACCGAGCGAGGAGCGTCGCAGGGCACCGCCTCAGTGTGGATTGCAGGATTTGGGTTCAACAGCAGCGCCGTCGCCCACTTCCGCACTTCCGCACTTCTGCACTTCCGCACTCTCGCACTTTCGTACTTCCGCACTTACGCACTCACGCACTTCCCCTTATCTTCCATCCAGCGCCGGAACACCCGCCGTCCCACCGGGTTACGGATGTTCCCCCCGCCGGCGCGCAATCCGGTCGGGCCCAGAGAAGCGTATCGCTGTGGCGGAGCCGAAGATGGCTCCGTCGCGTTTCTTGTTCCTCCGCAGTCCCTATGTCGTCTCCGCTGTCCCAGGACCACATCCGCAAGCCGGCCGCCCAGGCGGACGCCCCCGGCACCGCCACCAGCGGCGAGCGCCCCCCGCGGCGCCTCGACCTCTCCGTCCCGCCGCTCGTCCAGCGCGTCTTCGCCATCGCCCTCGCCGTGGTGGTGATGGCGGTGGGGGTGTGGACCCGCGCGGCCCCGCACGCCCCCGAGCCGCGCGAGATCGCCTACACCGAGCTGCTGGCCGCCATCGAGGGCGGCCGCGTGGCCTCGCTCGTCGTCCGCCCCGGCGCGGAGATCCGCGGCGAGTGGGCGCCGGGCGCGGGCGCGGCCGTGGAGGCCGGGCCTGACTTCGCCGTGGTCTATCCCGTCGACGAGGTGGACGGGCTGGCGGCGCGCGCCCAGGCCCGCGGCGTGGAGCTGACGCTGGCGCACGCCCACCGGGGCAGCCCCGTGCGCGGGGTGATGGGGATCGCCCTGCAGGTGCTGCTGCTCGTCGGGATCGGCGTCTTCCTCTTCCGCCACTTCCGCGGCGGCGCCGCCGAGGAGCTGGGCTCGGGCGGCACGTCGACCACCACCTTCGACGACGTGGCGGGCACCCAGGGCGCGGCCGAGGAGCTGCGCGAGATGGTGGAGTTCCTCCGCGAGCCGGGGGCGTTCGCCGCGCTCGGCGCCCGGGTGCCCAAGGGCGCGCTCCTGGTGGGCCCGCCGGGGACGGGGAAGACGCTGCTGGCGCGCGCCGTGGCCGGCGAGGCCGCGGTGCCGTTCTTCTCCATCTCGGGCTCCGAGGTCACCGGCTTCCTGGTGGGGATGGGGGCGCACCGCATCAAGAGCCTCTTCAAGAAGGCGCGCAAGAAGGGCGGCGTGATCTTCATCGACGAGATCGACGCGCTGGGCGGCAAGCGCGGCCGCAACCGCAGCCACAACGAGGACGACCGCACGCTCAACCAGCTGCTGGTGGAGATGGACGGCTTCGACCCGCTGGACGGCGTGGTCGTCCTCGCCGCCACCAACCGCCCCGACGACCTGGACGAGGCGCTCAGGCGTCCCGGGCGCTTCGACCGCACCATCACCGTGTCGCCGCCGACGTCGGGCGGGCGCGAGGAGATCCTGCGGCTGCACGTCCGCAAGCGCGGCATCCCCCTGGGGGCGGACGTGGACCTGGCGCGGCTGGCGCGGCTCACCCCGGGCGCCACGGGCGCGGAGCTGGCCAACCTGCTCAACGAGTCGGCGATCGCGGCGGCGCGCGAGCGGGCGGCCGAGGTGCGCTGGGAGCACGTGGAGCAGGCCCGCGACCGCATGCTGCTGGGCAAGGAGCGCAAGGGCTTCCGCGCGCTCGACCGCGAGCGCGCGACGGTGGCGTACCACGAGGCCGGCCACGCGCTGGCCGGGGTGGTCTGCGCGCCCGAGGACGGGCTGCACAAGGTGACCATCCAGGCGCGCGGCCAGGCGCTGGGCGTGGCGTTCTTCTCGCCCGAGGACGACCGCTTCCTCTACCGGCGCAGCTACCTGGAGGGCGTGATCATGAAGGGCCTGGCCGGCCGCGCCGCCGAGGAGCTGGTCTTCGGGCCGCACGCGGTGACCAGCGGGGCCCAGAACGACCTGGTGCAGGTCAACGGGATCGCGCGGCGCATGGTCTACCAGCTGGGCATGGGCGCCGACACGGGGCTGCTGGTGCACGACGGCGAGCCCGGCTCGCTCTCCCCCGAGGCGCACGCCCACATGGACCGCGAGGTGCGCGAGATCCTGGACCGCCTCTACCGCCGCACGGTGGAGCTGCTCGCCGCCAACCGCGAGCCGCTGGCCGCCCTGGCCGTGGCGCTGCTGGAGCGCGAGACCATCGACGGCCCGGAGGCGGTGGAGATCATGGAGGAGGCGGGCCTCTCCCGCGTCTCCGGCCTGCTCCCCGAGGGCGTCGCGGTGGCGACGGCCGCCTGATTCGCGTCGGGGGATCGGGGTCGAAAGGAGGCCCGGACGGAGCACCCGTCCGGGCCTCTCTCGTGTGTGCCCAGCATGGACAGTGGTCAGGAGGTGAAAGTCCTCCCGGAACTTGGTCGTAGGGACCGAAGCGAGCCGCAAGGCGCCGACCGCGAGGGGAGCGCTGAAAGAAGCGGGGTAGCGAACCCGTCGAGCCGA
>DASVWD010000209.1 GCA_036389795.1 Longimicrobium sp. | reverse complement strand
GATTGGCATCACACAGAGGACACGGAGGACACGGAGAGAACTTCAATCTCTCCGCTGTTCCTCTGTGTTCTCTGTGCCCTCTGTGTGAGACCTTTTCAGGGCTGATACCCGAACGATTCCCTGCGAAATGGTATGAGACATCCAGTCATGGATCTTGATCCCGAGCGATCCTCTGCAGATCGTAGCAGCGGACGGGCGTCGTCGTTCTCTGCTGGCTCTGCTGCTCTGCGTGAGACATCCCGAGCCGATCCCCGGACGAAGCTCGCCCGGTGGGTTGCAGTTGGTGGAGGAAATCGCTACGGCGCAATGGGAACGCGGCGCGCGTCGCAGAGGCCCCGGAGTGAGGTGCGAGGCGCGGCGGCCCGTCGGCGGCGCACGAAGTGCTTGACACGCGCGGGGCCATGCTGCATTTTGGGGCAAACAGACAAAGCGTCCGGAAACGAAAGAAGCGCGTCGGGGGCGGCGGAGGGGGCCCCGGGGCGGGGCGTCCGCGCGCCTTCGTCCCACGCGCGCAGGCACTTGCGCGATCCGCACGCGGCGGAGTACCTTCCGGTCCAGACGGACCACAACCCGAGCCTCGTTCCCCCCGCGCGACCAACCGCGCGGACGGCTCGTCTCGCTCATTCCCACTCGTCCACATCTCCCGCGCGAACCCGTTGGAAGCTGCCACCGTTCCTCCCGTTCCCCGGCTGCGGTTCGGCCCCGGCGCGCCCCGCGCGGCCCGGGCCGGCTGGACCGACGCCGCAACGAACGGGAGCGCGCGGGGGTAGAGCGTGCGCGCTCGCCGGGCGCTCCCCGCGCCCGGCGGCCGGAGAAAGACGAGAGGGACACGGGACGGCGGCCGGCTTTTCTGCCGGCGGGGCCGGACGGCATCACCCCCCGCCCGTGCGAGCGCGGGCACTCCCCGGAGGAGCGATGGGTCTACTGGAGAAGTGCAGCCGCTACACGCGCGCCCGTGAGGTCCAGTCCGCCGGGTTCTATCCGTACTTCATCCCGATCGAGGCCTCGCACGACACCGAGGTGGTGATCCGGGGCGAGCGGAAGATCATGGTGGGCTCCAACAACTACCTGGGGCTCACCCACCACCCGTACGTGCTGGAGAAGGCGCGCGAGGCGCTGTACCGCTACGGCACCGGGTGCA
Source organism: Longimicrobium sp. (assembly GCA_036389795.1). NCBI lineage: Bacteria > Pseudomonadati > Gemmatimonadota > Longimicrobiia > Longimicrobiales > Longimicrobiaceae > Longimicrobium > Longimicrobium sp. Next base: position 10,581 of record DASVWD010000209.1, on the reverse strand, counting down.
CCGGCAGCCGCTTCCTGAACGGCACGCTGGACCTGCACGAGCAGCTGGAGGTCGAGCTGGCCTCGCTGATGGGCACCGAGGCCGCCCTGGTCTTCAGCACCGGCTACCAGACCAATCTGGGCGTGATCGCCACCCTGGTGGGGCGCAGCGACCACCTCTTCCTCGACAAGCTGAACCACGCCAGCATCGTCGACGGCGCCAGCCTGGTGTACGGCACCGTGCACCGCTACCCGCACGGCGACCTGGCGGCGCTGGAGCGGCAGCTCTCGGCCGTGCCGGGGAGCGCGCACAAGCTGGTGGTCACCGACGGCGTCTTCTCCATGGAAGGCGACATCGTCGACCTCCCCGGGCTGGTGGCGCTCTGCGAGAAGTACGGCGCCGAGCTGATGGTCGACGACGCGCACTCCATCGGCGTGCTGGGCCACGACGGCGCCGGCACCGCGTCGCACTTCGGGCTCGCCGACAAGGTGCTCCTCACCATGGGCACCTTCTCCAAGAGCTTCGCCTCCATCGGCGGCTTCGTGGCCGGCCCCGAGCCGATCCTGCACTACCTGCGGCACCACGCCCGCTCGCTCATCTTCAGCGCCAGCATGCCCCCGGCCTCGGTGGCCACCGTGCTGGCCGCCATCGAGGTGATGCGCCAGGAGCCCGAGCGGCGCGAGAACCTCTGGCGGCTCACCCGGCGCATGCACGAGGGGCTCAGGGAACTCGGCTACGACATCGGCACCAGCGAGACGCCGATCATCCCGGTGGTGATCGGGGAGATGCTGGACACCTTCGTGATGTGGAAGGCGCTCTTCGACGCGGGCGTGTTCACCAACCCGGTGATGCCGCCGGCCGTGCCCGAGAGCCAGTGCCGGCTGCGCATCTCGCTGATGGCCACCCACACCGACGACCACATCGACGCCGTGCTGGAGGCCTTCGCCACCGTCGGCCGCGCCATGGCCGTCATCTAGCCGTCCGTCCCTCCACGGGTCCCGGAGAAGCGCGAGCGGAGCCGTCCCCCGGGGCGGCTCCGCTTCGTTTGCAGCCGACGCGCTTCGCACCTCGCACCTCGCACTTCGCACTTCGGTTCCGGGCGTGTCCCTGCGCTGCGCTCCGGGCCGGGCTGCGCGCGCCGTAGGGCCACAAACAACGTGGCCCAACGGCGCCGGGCCCCGGTCGTGCCAAACCCCCGGCACGCCCGGGTCCCGGCCCTGTCGGGCGCGCATCCCTCACGCAACCGCCCACCGACACCGCGCCGTCTCCGCCCCGTGGGGATGATCCCTCGCCGGGTCGGCTCTTTCGTCCTCTTGCCGGCTGGCAGCCACCGGACCCGCGCCGGGGCGCCCTTTTCCCCATCGATGTCTCACCTGCCCCTGCCGCGCCCCGGTTCCGGCGGCGCCGGCGCCCACGCATCTGCCGGCCCGGACCGGCCGCATCCCCTGGGCGGAAGGGTGCTTGCGCGTCCCGGCGAGGGCCGCCGCCGCCCGGGGTACGCCGCTTGCCCTGGACGAAGGGCGCACGCGCGCCGGCGCCGCAGCTCCGGGCGCCTCCTTCCGCGCTTCTCCAGCCATGCGCGTGCGAGCTTTTCTCCACTCTTCATTCCGGAGGCCATCATGATGAAACGCACTCTCGCGCTCGCCGCCGTCCTGCTCGTGCTCGCCGCCGTCCCGGCGGCGGCCCAGCTCACCCGGTTCACCGGCAACTGGGTCAACGTCAACTCCGGCACCAGCGGGATCGTGCGGCTGCGGATCGCCGCCGCCGGCACCGCCGTGACCGTGCGCGCCTTCGGCGCGTGCACCCCCACGCCCTGCGACTGGGGAACGCAGCCCGGGATCGCCTACGGCCCCAGCGTCGGCTCCAACCCCGTCGGCACGGCGCGGGCGGTCACGGTGAGGTTCCAGACCGGCTTCTCCGAGACGATCCTGGTGCTCCGCCCCGTGGGGACCAACCGCCTGGAGGTGTTCCGGTTCACCCGCTTCACCGACAGCAGCGGCCGCTTCCCGTTCACCGCCACCGAGGTCGTGCAGCGGTCGTGAGCGCCGCCCGCGGCCGGCGGGAGCCGGCCGGGGGAGCACCGCCCCGGGGAGGTCCGCGCCCCCCGTGGCCGGGGAGCCGGGCCGCGCCCACGGGCGCGGCCCGGCTCCTCGCGCTCCGGCGCGCCCTCGCGGCGTCCGCGCCGGCTCCGTATGTTGACCGCTCCGCCGCCACGCGGGTGTCCACTGTGACGCGGGTCGCCCGCGGTCGCACGGCGCTTGCGTTGGGCGGCGGCGTACCCCGAGAACGCGAGCGATGGCGAAGGACGAAGCGGGCGGGAACGGCGCCGGCGCGGACGGCGCGGGCGCGGTCGAGGAGCTGGTGGCCGAGGCCGAGTCGCTGGGCGCCGAGGAGCGCTGGGACGAGGCGCACGCGCTGCTGCTGGACGCGCTGGACGAGCACGCCGACGACGCGCTGCTCCTCTGCTGGCTGGGGATCGCCTCGGAGCGGCTGGGGAGCGAGGGCGAGGCGTACGACTTCTTCCGGCGCTGCCTGGCGCAGGCGCCCCGGGACCCGTTCGTGCTGGCGGCCGCCGGCACCGGCGTCTCCGCCTTCGACGACCCCGAGGCCGAGAGCGCGCTGCGGCTGGCCGCGCTCACCGCCCCCGACTTCCCCTTCGCGCGCTCGGCGTACGGGGCGTACCTGGCGCGCGAGGGGCTCTTCGGCGAGGCGCTGGCCGAGCTGCGCGCCGCGCGCGACCTGGCCCCGGACGACGCCGCCATCCGCGCCGAGCTGGGCGTGGCGCTCCTCCTGGCCGGCGTCCCCGAGGAGGGGATCGGCGAGCTGGAGGAGGCGCTCTCGCGCGTGGAGGAGCCGTGGCTGCGCGGGCTCCACGGCCTGGCGCTGCTGGAGGCCGGCCGCCCCGAGGAGGGCGCCGAGCAGCTCCACCGCTCCGCCGGGGAGCGCCCCGACGACGTGGAGCTGCAGCTCCTCGCCGCGCTCGCCTCGGCCGCGCAGGGGTGGGAAGACGAGGCGTGGGCCGCCCTCGCCCGCGCCGAGCAGGCCGCCGAGCCGCCCGACGCCGAGCTGGTCGGCGAGGTGGAGGGCGCGGTCGAGGAGGGCCCCGAAGCCGCCGCCGAGTTCCTGCGCGAGCAGCTCGGCCCCTCGCTGCTGCGCGAGCGGCTCCACCAGCGCGCCTGACGCCCGGCCGTGCCCCTCTTCCGCCGCTCGCGCCCCCTGCCGCCGCCTCCGCCGCCCGACGACGACCGGACGCTGCTCTACGGCGAGGCGCCGCCGCCTCCGCCGCCCCCGCCCTCTCCGGGACCGGGGGAGCGGAGGCCGCGCGCGCCGCTGGCCGTGCGCCTGGTGCGCGGGCTCCTGCGCCTGGCGCTCCTGCTGGCGGCCGGCTGGGTGCTGCTGGTGGTGGCCATCCACCTGTGGGGCCGCCGCGACCAGGCGCGCGAGGCGGACGCCATCGTGGTGCTGGGCGCGGCCCAGTACGACGGCCGCCCCTCGCCGGTGCTGAAGGCGCGGCTGGACCACGCCATCGACCTCTACCGCCGCGGCCTGGCCAGGACGGTGATCATGACCGGCGGCGTGGGCCCGGGCGACACCGTGAGCGAGGCCACGGTCTCCAAGCGCTACGCCGTGCGCCAGGGCGTCCCCGCCAGGGCGATCCTGGTGGAGACCACCGGGCTCACCACGGTGCAGTCGATGCGCGCGGTGGCGTCGATGATGAAGGAGCGGGAGATGGAAGACGCGGTGCTGGTGAGCGACCCGTTCCACATGCTGCGGCTCAAGCTGCTGGCGTGGCGCGCGGGGATCACCGGCTACACCTCGCCCACGCCCACCAGCCCGATCTCCCGCAACCGCGGCGAGGAGCGCAAGATGCTGGTGCGCGAGAGCTTCGGGCTGCCGCTGGCGCTGATCGAGGCGATCTGACGGCGGTGCGAAGTGCGAAGTCCTTAGTGCTTAGTCCTTAGTGCTTTAGTGGGCGCGGGACTGAGGACTAAGGACTAAAAGACTAAGGACTAAAGGACTATCCGACGGATGCAGATCCCGATCGAGCGCTTCACGCTGGAGAACGGGCTCCGGGTGATCTTCTCGGAAGACCACACCACGCCCGTGGTGGCGCTGAACATCTGGTACGACGTGGGGAGCCGCAACGAGCGCGAGGGGCGCACGGGGCTGGCGCACCTCTTCGAGCACATGATGTTCCAGGGCACCCGGCACGTGGCCGAGAACGCCCACATCGCGCACGTGGAGCGGGTGGGCGGCAGCCTGAACGCCTCCACCTGGCTGGACCGCACCAACTACTACGACACCGTCCCCTCCGACCGGCTGGAGCTGGTGCTCTGGCTGGAGTCGGACCGCATGGGCTTCTTCGTCCCCGCGCTCACCCAGGAGAAGCTCGACAACCAGCGCGACGTGGTGAAGAACGAGCGCCGCCAGCGGGTGGACAACCAGCCCTACGGCGACTGGGACGAGCGCCTGCAGGCCCTGCTCTGGCCCCCCGACCACCCGTACCACCACTCGGTGATCGGGAGCATGGCCGACCTGGACCAGGCCAGCCTGGACGACGTGCGGGCCTTCTTCGAGACCTTCTACGCGCCCAACAACGCGGTGCTCACCCTCTGCGGCGACTTCGACCCCGCCGAGGCGCGCCGCCTGGTCGAGCGCTGGTTCGGCCCGATCCCGCGCGGCCCCGCGGTCCCCCCGCTCCCGGGGAGGCCGACGCTGGAGCCGTTCAAGCTGGGGCGCGAGGTCCGCCAGACGGTGGAGGGGAGCGTGCCGCTCCCCCGCGTCTACCTGGCGTGGCGCATCCCCCCCTACGGCAGCGCCGACTACTACGCGGCCGACGTGCTCTCGGAGCTCCTGGCCGGGGGGAAGTCGGCGCGGCTCTACCGCGACCTGGTGCGCGAGCGGCGGCTGGCGCGCGGCGTGGGCTCGTTCGTCTACCCGGTGGTGACGGGCTCCTCGGCGCTGGTGGTGCGCGGCAACGTCCCCGCCGGGGGCGACGCGGCGGCGCTGGAGCGGGCCGTCCTGGACGAGGTGGAGCGGATCGCCGGCGGCGGGCCCGACCCGGCCGAGCTGGAGCGCGCGGTGACGGGGCTGGAGGCGCGCCACCTCTTCGAGCTGCAGAAGGTCAACGAGCGCGCCGACCAGCTCTCCATGCTGGCCACCTACTTCGACGACCCCGGCCTGATCAACACCGAGCTGGACCGCTACCGCGCCGTCACCGCCGAAGACGTGCGGCGCCTGGCGCGCGAGTACCTGGGCGGCGACAACCGCGTGGTGCTCACCTACCTCCCCGCCGCCACCCTCCGGGAGGCCGCATGAGCGCCTGGAACGCCGGGGCGGCCGCGGGCCAGGCCCCCGGGCTCGACCGCGGCCGCGTCCCCGGGCCGGGGCCGCTGCGCCCCTTCCACTTCCCCGCCGTCCACCGCCGCGCCCTGGCCAACGGGCTCACGGTGCTCGCGGCCGAGGTGCGCAACTTCCCCGTGGTCACCTTCGACCTGGTGCTCCTCTCCGGCGGCGGGCTGGGCGAGGAGCCGGAGCGGGCCGGGGTGGCGGGGCTCACGGCGGGGCTGCTGGAGTCGGGCGCGGGGGGGCGCAGCGCCGCCGAGATCGCCGAGGCCGTGGACGGGCTGGGGCTCTCGCTCGACGCGGGGGTCTCGTGGGACACCGCCCAGTGCGGCTTCACGGCGCTCCGGGCGCGCGCGGCCGCCGGGTTCGAGGTGCTGGCCGACCTGGTGCGCCGCCCCACCTTCCCGCAGGCCGAGGTGGAGCGGCTGCGCGACGAGCGCCTGGCCACCATCACCCAGCGCCGCGCCACCCCCTCGTCGCTGGCCGACGAGGTGGCCAACCGCTGGATCTTCGCCCCCGGCACCGCGTTCGCCCGGGCGCTGGGCGGGCTGGAGGAGACCGTGCGCGCGATCGGGCGCGGCGACGTGGAGGCGTTCCACGCCGCGCGCTACCTGCCGCAAGGCGCCGCGCTGGTGGCCGCGGGCGACCTCTCGCTCGACGAGGCGTGCGAGCTGGCCGAGCGCTTCCTGGGCGACTGGGCGGGAGCGCCGCCCCCCGAGGCCGCCCCCGACGTGCGCCCGCGGCTGGAGCGGACGACGATCGCGATCGCCGACCGGCCGGGGTCGGTGCAGAGCGAGATCCGCGTGGCGCACGTCGGCATCGAGCGCACCGCGCCCGACTACTTCGCGGCCTCGGTGATGAACGCCATCCTGGGCGGCACCTTCTCGTCGCGGCTCAACCTGAACCTGCGCGAGCGGCTGGGCTACACCTACGGCGCCTCGTCGGCGTTCGCCTCGCGGCGCGCGCCCGGCACCTTCAGCATGTCCACCGCCGTGCAGACGGAGGTGACGGCGCACTCCGTCTCGGAGATGCTGCGCGAGCTGCGCGAGATGCGCGAGGCGCCGGTGAGCCAGGCGGAGCTGGACGACGCGCGCAGCTTCCTGGCGGGCGTCTTCCCGCTGGGGCTGCAGACCACCGACGGCGTGGCGTCGAAGCTCTCCTCGCTCTTCACCTACGGCCTCCCCGACGACTACTACGAGCACTACCGCGACGGCATCCTGGCCGTGACCGCGGACGACGTGCTGGAGGCCGCCCGGCGCCGCCTCTGGCCCGAGCGCGCCGCGGTGGTCGTCGCCGGCGACGCGGCGAAGATCCGCGGCCCGCTGGAGGAGCTGGACGTCGGCCCCGTCGAGGTCGTCGACCCGGCCACGCTGGGGTGAACCAGGCCCCCGCACCGAGTCGACGGAGGGCCTTCCGCTCTCCGCTGGCTCTCGCGTGATGCAATTCCGGAAAACTACAAGCCTCACACAGAGGACACGGAGGGCACAGAGAACTTCATCGTGCCTGCTGTTCCTCCGTGTCCTCCGTGTCCTCCGTGTGAGTCCGGCAGTTTCATTTGGAGCCGGAAACGCATCGGAGAGCCAGGTATGAAGCTCCGCGTGAGGAATCCGTAAGCCGGGATTAGGGTTGAGTTAGCGTGCGTCCGCACCGGTTGAAGGCGGGCGGGCGCGGGCGCATCTTCCAACACGAACAAGTTGACATGAGCGACGAGCGGACGCCGCCGGAGGGGCCAGGACTGGTCTCCCGGCGGCCGGTGCACAGGGGGCGGGTGGTCGACCTGGGGATCGACACCGTGCGCTATCCCGACGGCTCGGTGGGAGAGCTGGAGATGATCCGCCACTCCGGAGCCGCGGCCGTCCTCCCGGTGCTCTCCGACCCGGACGGCGACGACCCGGTGATCCTGCTGGTGAAGCAGTACCGCTACGCGGCGGGCGGCTGGCTGTACGAGGTCCCCGCCGGGCGCCCCGACCGCGAGGGCGAGCCGTGGGAGGAGGTCGCGCGGCGCGAGCTGCTCGAGGAGGCGGGGCTGGTGGCGGGGGAGCTGCGCTTCCTCACCAGCATCTGGACCACCCCCGGCTTCACCGACGAGCGGATCCGGCTCTACCTGGCCACGAATCTTTCCCGGGGCCAGACCTCGTACGACGCCGACGAGTTCATGGAGCTGGTGACGCTGCCGCTCTCCGAGGCGCTCGGCATGGTGCGGGACGGCGAGATCACCGACGGCAAGTCGATCTGCACGCTGCTCTACGCCGCCGGGTTCGTGTTTGGGATGTAAGCCGCTTCGTCAGACCAGTGCCGGGCAACGCGTTCTACCCGCTGACGGAGTGTCGCCGCGACACGCCGGGGTGTGTCCTCGGCCCACGCGCGGCGTCCCATCCGGTGGACACCCGGCCCGGGCGGCCCCGGGCGGCCGCAGCGCCGAAACGCCAGTGGCGGGAACGGATTTCGGGCGGGCCGGAGGCCGGCGGAGAAGCCCGGTACGCACCCTGCCTTCCCCGACGCCCCGCAGCCCGCCAACCAGGTGGTTCCCTAGAAGGGGGTTCCCGATGTTCGAAGTCCTCGCCAACGACCGCGCCGCGCCACGCAGGGGCGCCGCGCTGAAGCACCTCGACGACAGCCAGGTGGTGGCCGCCTTCCTGGACGGCAACCGCCGCGCGTTCGACGAGCTGGTGGAGCGCTACCAGAACCGGCTCCTGAACTTCGTCTACCGCACCACGGGCGACCGCGAGCGCGCGGAGGACCTGGTGCAGGAGACCTTCATCCGCGTCTACCGGCACCTGCACCGGTTCGACCAGACCAAGAAGTTCTCGACCTGGGTCTACACGATCGCGTCGAACCTGGCCAAGAACGAGCTGCGCAACCGCTCGCGCAACCCGCTGGTGCTGTTCCAGACGATCCTGAAGAACCGCGACGCCGACACGCGGCCGCTGGAGTGGGAGGACAACACCTACCGCCCCGACGACCTCTTCCGCAAGCGCGCGCTCAAGAGCATGGTGGACGCCGCGGTGGACCAGCTCCCCGAGCACCACCGCACCGTCTTCCTGCTGCGCGAGATGGAGGGGAAGACGTACGAGGAGATCGCCGAGATCACCGACACCAACCTGGGCACGGTGAAGAGCCGCCTGAACCGGGCGCGCAACTCCTTCGCGCGCATCATCGCGCCGCTGCTGGACTGATCTTTCGCGGGAGAGTGGTGGGAGACGACACTTCGTCCGAACGAGACCGCGGGGCGGGCCGAACGACACGGCCCGCCCCGCTTGCGTTCCGGCGCGCGCGCCCGCATCGTGGACGTGCTTCCCGTGAGCGCCGCTCACGCCCGCGCGGGTCCTGTATACACGGTCGGGAACTCCCCGGAGGGAGGCGCGTACAACGCAGCGTCTTCCGGCCCGGGCGGGCCGGCACCTTCCCCCAGCGGGTGCGACACCAGGCCATGATGGACTGCCAGAAGTTCCTCGCGGAGTACTCGGCCTACCGGGACGGAGAGGTCTCGTGGGCCGAGCGCGAGGCGTTCGAGGAGCACGCCGAGGCGTGCGCCTCCTGCGCCCGGTACGACCGCGTGGTGCGCGGCGGCGCCGACGTCCTGCGCGACCTCCCCGAGATCGAGGTCTCGGAGGACTTCGCGGACCGGCTGCGGCACCGCATCTACACCGAAGACCTGGAGCTCGCGCGCGAGCGCCGGCGCGGCACCCCCGGCGCCGTGGTGGCCACGGCGGCGATCGCGGCGTCGGTGGCCCTCTTCGCGTGGGTGCCGCTGATGCAGCCCCGCGAGCGGCTCCCGGGCCGCCTCCCCGCGGTGGCGGCCGAGACGCCGCGGCAGACGCTGGTGCGCCGCCTGGTGGCGAGCCCGCTGCACCAGGAGGCCACCGGGCTCACCTCGCGGCTGGCGCAGATCGGGGTGGCGGTGCAGGAGATGCCGTACCACGACGTGGTGTTCCGCGCGCAGGGCCCCGTGACGGGCCAGCTCGCGGTGTTCGTCCCCGGCGCCCAGGCGCCGGCCGACTGACGCGTCCGCGACGAACTCCGCGCGTGCCACAGATCTCCCACGACCAGCTCAGGCGCACTCTCCGGGACCGGGTCCCGGGGGGTGCGTTCTTCTTCCACGGCGACGAGGACCACTTCCGCGAGGAGGCCGTGGCCGCGGTGCTCGCCGCGTACCTGGACGAGTCGACGCGCGACTTCAACCTGGACCAGCTGCGCGGCGCCGACGTGGCGGCCGAGGACCTGGCCTCGATCCTGGCCACGCCGCCGATGATGGCCGAGTGGCGCGTGGTGGTCGTCCGCGAGGCGCAGGGGCTCTCGCAGAAGGCGCGCGAGGTGGTGGAGGCGGCGGCGAAGCAGCCCCCGCCCGGTCTGATCCTCGTCCTCTCGGCCGCCATCCCCGCGCAGTCCAAGGCGAAGTTCTACGAGGACCTGAAGCGGCTGGCGACCTCGGTGGAGTTCGCGCCGCTCTCGCCCGACGACGCGCCGGGGTGGCTGATGGAGGAGGCGCGCTCCGCCCACGGCCTGGAGCTGGACGCCGACGCGGCGCGCGCGATCGTCTCCGCCATGGGGGTGGAACTGGGGATGCTCGCCTCGGAGCTCAGGAAGCTGGCGGCCTACGCGGGCGACCGGAAGCGGCTCACGGTGGAGGACGTGAAGGCCGTGGGCGGCTCCATCCCGCGGCAGGACCGCTGGGCCTGGTTCGACCTGGTGGCCGAGCGGCGGATCGGCGAGGCGCTGGCCGCGCTCCCCGTGCTGCTGGAGCAGGGGGAGAACGGGGTGGGGCTGGTGATCGGGATGACGGGGCAGCTCCTCAAGGTGGCTCTGGTCGTCGCCGGCGGGCAGGGGGCGCTGGAGCGCGAGCTGAAGCCCTTCCAGCGCTGGATGGCGCGGCGCATCGTCCCCCAGGCGCGCCGCTGGACGCTCCCCGAGGTGGACGCCGCGCTGGCCGAGCTGCTGCGCACCGACCGCCTGCTCAAGTCCGCCTCGTTGAACGACCGCCAGGCGATCGAGGAGCTGCTCCTGCGGTTGTGGGCGATCAAGCCGGAGCGGAGCGCGGCGTAGACGGCGGATCGGGCACGGCGGATCGGGTTCGCGGTCGGTATACGGCGGATTGATGCTGATTGACGATCTGCTTCGGTATTCGCGATCGAAGTTCCCGTAGGGGCGAGGCATGCCTCGCCCGGATGGCCGAAGGCCATCACGCGGCGACATGCCCGGCCCGCTTCGACGAACTTTGACGTTGCAACTGGCAGCGGGCGAGGCATGCCTCGCCCC
>DASVWD010000208.1 GCA_036389795.1 Longimicrobium sp. | reverse complement strand
CCGTGCCGCTACCGCGCCCAACCTACCTGGCAGGGTGAGAAGATTCTTCGGCCCTGCGGTCATCCGTGCGAATGCCGGTCCTGTGTGATCGGGCCTCAGAATGACAGCAAACACCAACTGATTTTCCGGATTCCGTATGAGGCCTTTTCGCCGTTCGCCGAAGATCAGAATCCGTCCAGAACGATCCCTGAAAATTGGTATCACGAAGAGTCGCGGAGGCGCGGAGAGCGTTTGGTTCTCTGCGTCTCCGCGTCTCTGCGTGAGAAAGTCTGTTACGTGATTCGGGATGGCCCGGAGCGGGCGCTACGCCGGGCCGGGGCCGCGCGGCGGGCGCACGCCCGGCGACGGCTGCGCCCGCTCGCAGAGGCGCTCCAGCTCGGCGTCGGAGAGGGCGTCCCACCCGGCCGGGATCGGGACGAGCCGCCTGCGCTCCGTCGGGCACTCGAACGCCAGCCAACCCGCCGCCATGTCCGGTCCGAAGAGGCGGGACGTGCTGCGCCGGTCCGCGCTCGTCCGGCGGTCCGGACCGGTGTAGGCGAGCACCGGGTCCGGGCTGCGGCGGTCGTACCCCCGGCGCCGCTCCTCGTCGTGCCGGACGCCGGGGATCACGCTCCACACGTGCCACACCACCCCGGCCGCGCTGCGGAAGGTGCGCAGGGCCATCGCCGCTCAGCCCTCCCGCCCGGCCCGCGAGCACGCCGGCCCGGCGCTGCGCGGCTCGCTGGTCGCGTGGTCCTGCCGGCCGATGCTCTCTCGGAGTGTCATGCGCGCCCCGGATTATGGGTGGAAATCCGGGGAGCAGATACCGCAACTATTGTACCCGCAATGACTTATGTGGATCGGCCGAATGCGGTTCGATCGATTTTGGAGTGCGCGGCGGGGCCGGGCCTCACCCGAGGGCAGCGGCGGGGCTCCGGGTGGCGCGGCGGACCGGTTCGGCGGAGGCGCAGTAGGCGGCCAGGTCCGCGTCGCTGCTCTCCTCCCAGCCGCCGGGGATCGGGTGCAGGCGCCGCTTCTCGGCCCGCGACTCGAAGCAGAGCCATCCGTCGGCCATCGCGGGCGGCAGGTGGCTGCGGGCGTGCGCGGGCCAGTCCAGGTTCTCGCCGGGAACCACGTTCCAGGCCTGCCACACGGTCCCGCCGGAATCGGTGAAAGTTCGCTCGGCCATGGACGTAAGCAGTTGGGGGGCAACGGCTAAGGCTGGAACCAGGGACGCATGTTCCATGCCCCCTACTACGTATCCGCGTAGCAGTTCGCGGGCGGCGCTCCCGTCCGGCCCGGCGCGGTCACGCGCGCGGCGGCGGTCCGGGCGTGCTTGAGGATGGTGCTCCGTGGCGTCGCCGGATGGATCGGGGAGCGCACGAAGCTTGCAGGGCCGCGCGGCCGTGCCGCCCCGGGGCATGGGCCCCGGGAGAGCGGGACACAAAGCCTGTTTCCAGTCTGGAGGAAGCCATGCGGAAGGTGCTCGTCGTGTGTGCCGCGCTCGCCCTCTGCGCCGGGCCGGCGCTGGCCCAGCAGCAGAGCCAGGACCTTGCCCCCGCTCCCGCCGCGGCGGTGGCCCCCGCGCCCGCCGCGCAGGCCGACGCGCCGCAGCCGCGGAAGCCCGCGCCCTCGCTCTACGTCAGCACCGACGAGGTCCGCCGCCAGGTGCAGGCGGCCGCCGAGGAGAAGCGCGGCGCCGAGGCGCAGGTGGGGAGCCAGAACTTCCTGTACATCGTGGCCGCGATCGTCGTGGGCGTCATCATCGCCGCACTCATCCTCGACTGAGGATCGTTCAGGGTTCGAGATCCGTAACTGAATGCCTCACACGGAGGAAACGGAGTCAACAGAGAAAACTCTCCGTTGACTCCGTTGACTCCGTGTGAGTCCCTTCCGCTGTAGAATCAAGAAGTAATCTCGGGAAACAGGATCAGTAGAAGTCGCGCGCGGTGACGCGGCCGGTGCGGCGGCGCTCGCGCAGGCGCTCCCGCAGCACGCGCAGCTCGTCGTTCATGCGCGCGGCGGCGGTCTCGAACAGCTGCTCGCGCGGGAGCGTGGACGGGTCGCCGCCGGCCAGCTCGCGCATGGCGCGGCGCAGGGCGTGGTCGTTGGCGTAGCCGGCCGAGCGGGCGGCGTTCAGCACGCTGCGGCCGGGCTCTTCCAGCAGCCACGCCGCCAGCAGCACGCGCATCCACGCCTGCAGCCGCCGCGGCGGGGGAAGCGCCTCGCGCCGGCACCAGGCGCCCACCGTGCGCGGCTCCACGCCGAAGCGCGCCGCCAGCTCGGGCGCCCCGCCGCCGTCCACCGCCACCTCGCACGCCGCGCGCACCAGCGTGGCCGCGTAGTCCGACGCGTACTGCAGCAGCTCCGTCTCCATCCGCCGCTTGAACGGCCGGGCGTGCGCCCCGCGCAGCCGCGGCAGCGCCGCCTTCGGGTTGTTCTCCAGCTCCAGGTCGATCATCTCGCTGATCCCCCAGGCCAGCAGCGCCACGATGTCGTCCAGCCGTTCGGGGTGCACGTGCAGCGCCACCACCACCGGCGTGCTGGGCCGCCGCCACACCAGCTCGCGCAGCCGCGGCGAGGGGCCTTCTCCGCGCGCGCGGCCGGAGTAGGGGTTCACCAGCGCCACCGTGGAGGGCGCGGCGCCGGCCAGGGCGGCCTCCAGCTCGTCCCAGCTCTCCACGTCGCGCGTCCGGTAGTGGCCCTCCAGCTCGCGGAGGGTGCGGTGCACGGGCGCGTCGAGGACCAGGACCAGGCGCTCGGGGGTGCGGTTCATGGGGGCCTCCAAGAGGGGCGTGAGGGACACTCATTTCGTGCTGTCGATGTGTGACCTGTGTCCACTCTGCCCACTATGATTCCTCGCGGTCCAATTCTCAAGTCTCTCGACCGGAGGAAGAACCTCATGAGACACGTCAGAGCACTCCTTGCATGCGCGGTGGCGCTTTCGGCCTCCGCCTGTGCGCAGACGCCCACTACGCCCGAGCCCGCCCGCTTCGAAGGCTCATGGCTGGGCAGCGGCAACTACAGCGCGCCGATCTCGCCGCGCTACAGTGGCGTTTACTTCGGCGGTGGTCAGCGAGACGGTACGAGCACCACGACCACGTCCACGACCTCGACGACCGATTCCACAGCGGTTACACGAGGCGTGTTCTTCGGGGGAGGACACTAGAAACCTCTGTGGCGAGCGGGGCGTGCGCACGCGGTGGCGCCGCTCCGCCCGCGTTCGCCATCAACCGTTCCCTTAGCGGATCAAGTTGGAATGCAGGGAAAGAACGAACTCCTGCGCCAATCGTTCTGCAGGCTTGTCTGCGTCTGGCTTGAGCCCCCGCTTACGCGCCTTATCGACAGTCTCACCGCAACTCAGTTTAGACAGCGCAAGCTCCGCCTCCGTGATCATCTCAGCAGCTCCACATCCGGAGGCGATCTCCAGCGCCCGCGTAAACGCCGCAGTCGCCAGATCAACCCTGGAGAGGTTTGCGGCGCCGATGCCTGCTTCGTAAAGAGCCCCTGCGATCAAAGCACCCGGAATTTCGCACGTGGCGAATTCTTGAATCTCGTTCCAGCTCTCCCCAAACAGCTCGCTTTCTCCGACCCCTCCAGCCGCGCGGACAATGCCGGCCGTGATGCGTATGCGCTCCTCCGGCTGCGTGAAGTGTGGGCGGAGGGCAAGAAAAATCGGCAGCGCCCGCGAGTAGAACCCCTGAACGTTCCAGAACAACGCTACGTCCGTAGCAAATTCGGGGAGGCGCGGATGCGTCGGTCCGTACAGCTCGAACGCACGCCCGGCATATGCCTCGGCGGCCTCCGCTTCACCGGCTTCCGCGTGAACGACGAAAAGATTGTGCGTTGCGATCCCTTCAACTTCGCGCAGCGAGTTCCGGTGGGCGATCTTGATCGCACGGAGATGGAGGCGCTTCGACAGCGGAAACCTTCCTCTCTCGAAGTAAACCAGCCCAAGGCTGTTGATCGAGCGCGCCTGGGCTTCCCAGTCGTCCGTCCAGACCGCGACGCGGTGGGCGCGACGGAACCACGGCTCCGATTCTCGGACCCGCCCGAAGGCGCACATCAGCCTTCCGACTACCCACGCATACCGTGCGTGCCGCGGCCAAACGAGGGCGGCGAGCTGCGTAAAAGCCAGGGCTGTGGCCTTCGCTTCCCGCCCGGTCGCCCAATCGGAAACACAGAAGCACGCCCACGACAGCCGCTTCGGGTCGGCCGCCTCCGGGTCGAGGAGGGCGGCGGCGAGCACGGCCAGGGGAGCCGCGATCTCGTCAGTGCGCAACCGGGAGAGCACCGCGTCCTCGATGCGCCGCAGCTCCGCGCGGTCGGCGGCGGGCGGGCACTCCGGGTCCAGCGTCCAGGCGAGCAGGGCCCGATGGAGCCGAAACAGGAGCACGGCGGTGGGTCCCAGGCCGTCCGACAGGATCTCCGCGCCGGCCACGGCGCCGCCCTGGACCTGCAGCGGGTGCACCAGCTCCAGCGGCGCCCGCGGCAGGTCTGCGGCGCTCTGTCGGCGTCCGGGCATCGGCATGCCTCCGTGGCTGCGGGAAACGCGCGAAAGTCCTGGCGTGAGTGACGCCACCGGACGCAGATTCTAAAGCGGACAAAATGGACTATCCAGCCGCACAAACGGGAGCACGCCAGCCGCCGCGCACCCGCACCCGTGGCGACACATCCGGCACACCGCTCGCTCCGCGCCACCGGCGGGATGTAACGCGCGGCGGTACGGGTTTCGCTTCCTTCTCGCGCCCTTCCGGAACCAGGAGCCGAGGAGGGAGCGCATGGCGGAAGAGAACATCACGGGGGCGGAGCTGGTCGCCGAGCTGAACGACCTGCTGCAGCTGGACTTCGACGCGATCGCCGCCTACACGGTGGCCATCGAGAGGGTGGAGAGCGTCACCTACCGCGAGACGCTGGAGGGCTTCCGGCGCGACCACGAGCGCCACGTGCGCGAGCTCACCGAGCTGGTGCGCGGCGCGGGCGGCACGCCGGCCGAGGCGCCGCACGTGCCCACGGGCGCCTTCAAGCTGGCCGTGCAGGCCGCCGGCGCCGCGGGGAGCGACCGCGCGCTGATCCTGGCCTTCAAGGCCAACGAGGGGCAGTCGGTGGAGAAGTACCGCCGCCACGCCGAGCGCCCGCACTCGCCGAAGGTGGCCGAGGTGCTCCGGCGCGCCGCCCGCGACGAGGAGAAGCACTACGAGTGGGCCGAGACGCGGCTGAAGCGCCTGGACGCCGGCCCGAAGACCGCCGCGGGGAAGGCCGAGGCCGTCTTCGAGGCCGTCCACGGCAAGTCGGCCGACCTGATCGAGGCCGCCGAGCGCAAGGCGATGGAGGTGGTGGAGAAGGTGAAGAAGAAGTAGCGCGGACGGGTTTGGGATCGGCTCTCACAGAGGGCACAGAGGACACGGAGGAACAGCGGATGAAGTTCTCCGTGTCCTCCGTGAGATTTATCAGCCTGCCCTGCGCACGGATGGATGATACCGGATTCCAAGAATCAGTGTGCAATCCGGTCCTCTCGCGAACCATGTCATTCCGAGCGGCGCCGCAGCACCGATCCGAATTTCACACCTCAGTTGGGCGGCGCCCGAGGAATCTACTCACCCCGCCCGGACGCTGGCTCCGTGCATCGGTCCGGCCTCCTGCCGGCCGCGGGTAGATTCCTCGGGA
>DASVWD010000207.1 GCA_036389795.1 Longimicrobium sp. | reverse complement strand
CTCACCGACGCCGCGATGCTGGTGATCGGGTCGATGATCGGGTCGGGGATCTTCATCGTCTCGGCCGAGTCGACGCGGCTGGTGGGGGCGCCGGGGTGGCTGCTGGCCGCGTGGGCGCTGGCAGGGGTGATGACCCTCACCGGCGCCCTCTCGTGCGCGGAGCTGGCCGCGCTCTGGCCCCGGGCCGGCGGGCAGTACGTCTTCCTGCGCGAGGCGTACGGCCCCGCGCTGGCCTTCCTCTTCGGCTGGGGCCTCTTCCTGGTGATCCAGACCGGGACCATCGCCGCGGTGGCGGTGGCGTTCGCCAACTTCCTGGGCGTGCTGGTCCCCTGGGTCTCCGCCTCCTCGTACCTGGTGGAGCCGGTCGTCTTCGGGCGCTACGCGGTGAGCCTGTCCACCCAGCAGCTGGTGGCCGTCGCCATGATCCTGCTGCTGACGGCCACCAACACGCGGGGGCTGCGCACGGGGAAGCTGATCCAGAACACCTTCACGGTGGCCAAGACGGCGGCGCTGGCGGGGCTCATCGTGATCGGGCTCACCCTGGGGTGGAAGGCGGGGAGCGCGGCGTTCACCTCGCACTGGTGGAGCCCGGCCGCGAACGGGTGGAGGCCGGAAGTCGCGCAGCCCGGGATCGGCGCGGCCGGCGGGCTGGCGCTCGCGATGCTGCTGGGGCGGGCGATGGTGGGGCCGCTCTTCGCGCAGTCGGCGTGGAACAACGTGACCTTCACCGGCGGCGAGGTGCGCGACCCCGGGCGCAACCTGCCGCGCGCGCTCTTGATCGGCTGCGTGGTGGTGGTCGGCCTCTACCTGCTGGCGAACCTGGCGTACGTGGTCACCCTGCCGCTGGACGGCATCCGCGACGCGCCGGGGAAGCGCGTGGCCACGGCCATGATGCAGTCGCTCTTCGGCCCCGCCGGCGCGGCGGTGATGGCGGCGGCGATCCTGGTCTCCACCTTCGGCTGCAACAACGGTCTGATCCTGGCCGGGGCGCGCGTCTACTACGCCATGGCCCGCGACGGGCTCTTCTTCCGCCGCCTGGGCGAGTTGAACGCCCGCGCCGTCCCTGCGGCCGCGCTGGCGGCGCAGGGGGTGTGGGCCGCGCTGCTCACCCTGCCGCGCACCGTCACCACCGACGCGGCGGGCGCCGTCACCTTCGGCAACGTGTACACGCAGCTCCTGGAGTACATCATCTCGGCGGACCTGGTGTTCTACGCGCTGATGGTGGGGGCGGTGATCGTGATGCGCCGCCGCCGCCCCGCGCTGGAGCGCCCGTACCGCACCTTCGGCTACCCGCTCACGCCGTGGGTGTACATCGTCCTCTCCACCCTGGTGGTGCTCGACCTGGCGTACCTGACGCCGGCCACGGCGGGGATCGGCTACCTGCTGGTGCTCACCGGCTTCCCCGCCTACCTCCTCTGGCGCCGCCGCCCGGCCCCCGCCTCCGAACCCTCCGGCGCCCCGGGCGATTAGCGGCACTCGCGAGCCGAATGTCTCATACCACGTCGCGGAGCATTGTTCTGGTCCCGAACAGATTGAAATCACACAGAGACACAGAGGAACAGAGAGGACCACCGGAGGCCTTCGTTTTTCTCTGTGTCTCTGTGTCTCTTGTGTGAGATTTTTCAGGACCTGTGTCCGAACGATCCTCTGCAAACTGGTCTCGCACGGAGTCGACGGAAGAAACGGAGACCCCCCGCGGTTCTCCGTTTCCTCCGTTTCCCAGCGTGAGACTCGCGGCCGGATCCTTCAGCGCTCGCCGAGGAAGCGCCGGGCCACGCGGATGTAGCGCCGGTCCTGCTCGTCCTCGGGGACCGCCTCCGCTTCCCTGAGCAGCCTGCGGACGTGGCGGTGGAGCCGCTCCTCGCCCCAGCGGTAGCCGGTGGCCACCTCGGCGCTCTCGGTGTTCGCGTCGCGGGCGGCCTCCAGCAGCGCCCGCGCCGCCGCCGCGTCGAACCGCGGGTCGTCCCGGGGCGGGAGCCCGAACCGGCCCGGCGGCACCGCCCCCCCGTCGTCCTCCCGCACGAACGCGCGCGACATCGTCTCTCTTCCTGTCTTTCCCTGTTCTCGGAATGCCGGATCCGCCCGCGGGTCTGCCAGACGGATGCCAGGACGCTCCATTCGTCACTGGCCAGGCTCCGTGTTGGCGTGCGAGGCCATCGTGCAGGTGCGGCTGCTCCCGGGACCGCTACATTGGATCGTGGAGGTGCTCCATCTCCCGATCGGCGCGCTCCGCCACGGAGCACCCCCGCCGGGCCGAGCTCCTCGTCCACCCGATCTGACCAGGCCGTGACGATCCAACCCGCCCGGACCGACGCCGAGATCGCCGCCACGTGGGAGGTGATGCGGCAGCTGCGGCCGCACCTGGCGCGCGACGGCTACGTCCCGGCCGTCCGCGAGCTGATGGCGCGCGAGGGGTACCGGCTGGCCGCCCTCGTCGAGGAGGGCGAGGTGCGCGCCGTCGCCGGGTACCGCCTGATGACGATGCTGTACTGCGGGCGGCTGCTCTACGTCGACGACTTCGTCACCGACGAGCGGGTGCGCTCGCGCGGGTACGGGGCGCGGCTGCTGGACTGGCTCAAGGAGGAAGGGCGGGCGCAGGGCTGCGCGGAACTGCAGCTGATCTCCCGCGTGACCCGCGAGCAGGCGCACCGCTTCTACTTCCGCGAGGGGCTCGGGATCGAGTGCTTCCACTTCCGGGTGGCGCTGTAGGCGCCAGCCCGCACGCGCCGGCCGGCCGCCCGCCCGCGAGGCTCCGGGAGGACGCCGGCCGCGTCCCGGCGCCGCGGTATCCGTCAACGGGGAGGAGGCCCGATGTCGCAGGTCAGCGTGCGGTACATCGTCGACGACGTGGATGCGGCGCTGCCGTTCTACCGGCGCCTGGGCTTCCGCGTGGAGTCCCACCCCGCGCCGGGGTTCGCGGTCCTGGCGCGGGACGGCCTCCGCCTGCTGCTGAGCGCCGCGGCCGGCCCCGGCGGAGCGGCCCAGCCGATGCCCGACGGGCGCCGGCCCGAGCCCGGCGGGTGGAACCGCATCCAGCTGGAAGTCGCGGACCTCGACGGCGAGGTCGACGCGCTGCGCGCCGCGGGGGTGCGCTTCCGCAACGAGATCGTCTCCGGCCGCGGCGGCCGGCAGGTCCTGGTCGAGGACCCGTCGGGGAACCCGGTGGAACTGTTCCAGCCGCACGAGTCCTGATCCGGGCCGGGGCGCGGCCGCCTCACGCCGCGCCCTGGCTCGAGGTCGGGGCCGGCAGGCATGGCGCTCCGTCCGGCGACGGGCGTCACGGGCGCCCGAACCAGGCCTTCGTCTCGGCGTTGATCCAGTAGACCAGGAGCGGGATCGCCGCCGGCAGGGTGCACACGCTCGTCATCCCCAGCGCGATGAGGACGATCCCGTACACCCACACCCACGGCCGCCGCGGCAGGAACGGCGCGGCCGCGAACGGGGCTGCGAATACGAGCCCGAGCGCGATCATGATCAGCCCCATGGCCTTCGCTTCCGCGGGCTCCGTGTCCAGCATCGCCGGATCGGCCACCAGGAAGAAGACCCCGGCGGCCGCAACCAGCAGGTAGATCAGGACCATCACCGCGCAGTACGCCACGAACCAGGACCAGACGGCGGGTCGGCGGGTGGGATCGGGATGCATCGTCGGTACGTGGTGCGGGTGGGATGTCGAGGGCAGGAGCGCGAGCCGCGGTCCGGGCGCCGGGCTGCGGCGGTCCACCGCAATCTGCGCGGCGCCACGAGCGGCGCACAATCCCGCCGTGCGGGCCGAAGTGGCGCGCGGGGCGGCAGCGCGTAGATTGCCGCTGATCATCCGTTCACCCCAGAAGCGTCCGACCGATGCGCATCTCCCGGCTCCCCGCGCTCGCCCTGCTCCTGGCCGGCCCCGCCGCCGCGCAGGCGCCCGACCCGCCGGGGCTCTCCACCTTCAGCATCGTGGCGTGCGACCCGGCGAACGGGTTCCTGGGCGTGGCGGTGCAGTCGCGCGTGGTGGGGGCGGGCTCCATCGTCCCCGCCGCCGAGGCCGAGGTGGGCGCCGTGGCCTCGCAGGCGGCGGCCAACGTCGCCTACAAGCGGCGTGCGCTGGAGCTGCTCCGGCAGGGCCGCACGCCCCAGCAGGTGGCCGACGAGTTCCGGCGCACCGACCCCGGCATCGCCCGGCGGCAGTTCGCCGTGATGGACGCGCGCTGCGGCGTGGCCGCCTTCACCGGCGACAGCGCGCAGGCGTGGGCCGGGCACCGCACCGGCGCGCACTACAGCGTGCAGGGCAACATCCTCACCGGCGCCGAAGTGGTCGAGGCGATGGGGCGCGCCTTCCAGGAAGCCGAAGCCGCCGGGCGCCCCTTCGGCGAGCGGCTGCTGGCGGCGCTCAAGGCAGGGCAGGCCGCGGGCGGCGACCGGCGCGGGCGGCAGGGCGCGGGGATGCTGATCGTCAAGAAGGGCGGCGGCTACGGCGGCGGCGACGACGTCTACGCCGACCTCCACGTCGAGGACCACCCGGAGCCGATCCTGGAGCTGGAGCGCGTCTACAACGTGTGGATGTCGGTCTTCCACCCCGCCGACCACTTCCTCCCGGGCGGCTCGCAGGCGTTCTCGGCCCCCGCCGGCCCGCACGTCTGCGCGCTGCGCAACCTGCTGGCGAAGGCCGGCCACGGCACCCCCACCACGGCCCAGTTCTGCGCCTTCGACGAAGAGGTGATCGTCCCGCTCAAGGCCTTCCAGCGCGCCAACAACCTGCGAGAGGCCGCCTCGCTCACCCCCGAGACCGCCGCCAGGCTGCGCGAGGTCGCGGGGCGTTCTCCCTGACCCTTGAACTGCGAACTGCGGGTTTGGGCGTGTCCCTCCGCTGCGCTCCGGGCCGGGCTGCGCGCGCGGTAGGGCACGATACGACTGTGCCCAACCGCGCCGGGCCACCGCCGCCACGATACCCCTGTGGCGGCGGCGTCCCGGCCCTCCGGGCGCGCATCCCTCACGCAACGTCAGGGAACAGGGGACAGGGAACAGGTTACAGCCGGCATCACCTCGCCCCCGCACCGCACCGTAAAGTCCACCCTCTCCCGAAGTTGGGAGAGGGTTGCCGCTCTAAGGCGGCGGGTGAGGGCCTCCGGCGAGGCAGGCCTACGGGTCGTCCAGCCGGAACGCGTGCCGCACCTCCGTCCAGCGGTCCTCCCCCGGCACCGTCGTACGCTCGGTGAAGGAGACCTCGCCGTCGCGGCCCACGAGCAGCACCGTGGAGGCGCGGGTGCCGTACTCGGGGGTGACGATGAACGACGCCGAGAGCGCCCGCTCGCGCTCCAGCCCCACGCCCGTGCTGGGCAGCGTGTCGTCGGGCGCTGGGTCGCGCAGGGCGAGCGAGGCGAACAGGCGCCCCTCCAGCTCCTCCTCGGGCCCCTCCAGCGCCCGCCGCAGGTCCTCCTTTCCGCGCGCCACCTTGGGCCACGGCGTGTCCAGCAGGTGGTTGCTGAGCCCGTAGACGCCGCCGTCCAGCTCGTACGCGTCGTCGGCGCGGTTGGAGAACCACACCAGCTGCCCGCGGTCGGCCATCAGCAGGTTGAAGCCGTTGAAGTCGCCCGCCACGCGCACCAGCCCGCCCGCGAACCCCGTCGGCCGCGCCCGGCTCCGCAGGAAGTTGGCGACCAGGTGCCCCCGCGACGGGGCGCCCACCCGGTACTTCTCCGGCTCGCGGAAGTTGGTCACCGCGGCGAAGCGGCCCGAGCGCGTCACCCCCAGCCAGGTGCCGCCCTCGCGCAGGTCGCGCCCGGCCAGCACGTCGGGCGCGTCGTCCCAGAACGCCGCCGGCGCGGTGGGGCGCGCGAAGAACTCGTCGCGGTTGGCGCCCACCACCAGCTTCCAGCGCGGGTGGGCGTCCCAGGCGAACAGGATCAGGCACATCGCTCGGGCGGTCTCGGTCCGGGTCGCGTCGGCGCCGCGCCCCGCCGGGACGCGGGCGCGCGTGGACGACACCAATCTGACCGGCGGTGAAGCTTTTCGCACGCCCGGCCCGTATCTTCCCTCCCGAATCCGCCCAGCCGCATCCGATCACCCGTGCCCGCACTCCCCGTGAAGCGTACCCGTCTCCTCTCGCTCCTCCTGCTCCCGCTCACCGCGTGCGGCGGCGACCGCGGCGCCGGCCCGCGCACCTCGGTGGTGGCCGCGGGCGACATCGCCTCGTGCTGGTGGCGCGCCGACGAGGCCACGGCGCGGCTGCTGGACCGCATCGACGGCGTGGTGCTGGCCGTGGGCGACCTGGCGTACCAGAACGGCACCCCGCAGCAGTTCGCGCGCTGCTACGGGCCCACCTGGGGGCGCCACCGCGACCGCACCCGCCCCGTCCCGGGGAACCACGAGTACCGCACCGACGGCGAGGGGTACTGGACCTACTTCGGCGACCGGGCCGGCCAGCGCGGCAAGGGGTGGTACAGCTTCGAGGTCGACGGCTGGCACGTGGTGGCCCTGAACAGCGAGGAGCCGATGGAAGAGGGCTCCGAGCAGCTGGAGTGGCTGCGCCGCGACCTGCGCGCGCACCCCACGCGCTGCGCGCTGGCCTACATGCACCACCCCGCGTTCAGCTCGGGGAAGCACGGGGCGGCGCGCCGGGTGCAGGAGGTGTTCCGGGTGCTGTACGACGGCGGGGTGGACGTGCTGCTCTCCGGCCACGAGCACAGCTACGAGCGCTTCGCCCCGCAGGCCCCCGGCGGTCGGCTGGACCGCCGCCGCGGCGTGCGCCAGTTCGTGGTGGGCACCGGCGGCGCGCCCACCTACCCCTTCCGCGAGCTCGCCCCGAACAGCGAGGCGGCCAACTACCGCACCCACGGCGTGCTGCGCCTGGTGTTCCACGGCGACGGCTACGAGTGGGAGTTCGTCCCCGTGCGCGGCCACAGCTTCACCGACCGCGGCCGCGGCACCTGCAGCCCGCCCGTGAAGCCGTGACACGATGATTTGATCGGATCACACAGAGAAACAGAGGAGCAGAGGCCTTTTCTCCGTTCCTCTGTTTCTCTGTGTGATACCGGATTCCAGGTATCAGTGTGCAATCCGGTCCTTTCGCGAACCAGGTCATTCCGAGCGGCGCCGCAGCACCGATCCGGATTTCACACCTCAGCTGGGCGGCGCCCGAGGAATCTACTCACCCCGCCCGGACGCTGGCTCCATGCATCGGTCCGGCCTCCTGCCGGCCGCGAGTAGATTCCTCGGGA
>DASVWD010000206.1 GCA_036389795.1 Longimicrobium sp. | reverse complement strand
GTGTCCACGACGAGCGTCTTCTTCTCGGCGACGGCCAGGCACGCCCCCAGGTTGATGGCCGTGGTGGTCTTGCCGACGCCGCCCTTCTGGTTCGCGATGGCGATGATGCGCGACACGCCCGTCCTCTGAGCCTGGGTGGGGGTGGGGACAGGGGAATCTAACCGGCCGTCCCGGCTTCGTCCAGAAACGTGGTACGGAAGTGTTCCACGTGGAACATTTCAACGGCGAGTGCGTGAGTGCGGAAGTGCGTGAGTGCGCTGGAATCCAGGAGCCGTCCCGGCCCGCGCAGACACCTCCATCCACCTCGGTCGTAACGCACTTCCGCACTCACGCACTCACGCACTGGCAGTTATCGCCCTCCGCTTCCGCACCTCCATCACCAAGTTCTGCAGGTCGCTCGGGCTCACGCCGGGGATGCGGCCAGCCTGGGCCAGGGTGGCGGGGCGCACCCGCTCCAGCTTCTGCCGCGCCTCGAAAGAGAGCGAGGCCAGCTCGGGGTAGGGAAGGTCCGCCGGAAGCGCGAAGTCGGCCTGCCGCTGCAGCGCCTCGGCGCGCTCGCGCTCGCGCGCCAGGTAGCCGTCGTACTTGAGCTCCATCTCCACCGTCACCAGCGCCTCCGTGGCGGCCGCGCGCTCCTCCTCGCTTCCGTCCCCGGCGAGCGGCCCGCCTCCCACGGCTTCCAGCAGCGCCGCCGCGGTGACGCCCGGGCGCTTGAGGAGCTGGGCCAGGCGCACGGGCTCGCGGATCGGCTGCGAGCCGGCCCGCTCCAGCAGCGCGCCCACCTGCGCGGGGGCGGCGTTGGTGCCGCGCAGCCACCCCTCCAGCCGCTCCGCCAGCTCCAGCCGCCGCTGCAGCGCCTCGCGCTGCGCGGGGGTGAGCAGCCCGCGCGCCGCGGCCAGCGGGCCCAGCCGCTGCAGGGCGTTGTCCTGACGCAGCACCAGCCGGAACTCGGCGCGCGAGGTGAAGAGGCGGTACGGCTCGTCCGTCCCCCGCGTCACCAGGTCGTCCACCAGCACGCCGACGAACGCCCGGTCGCGCTCCAACACCAGCGGCTCGCGCTCCAGCGCCGCGAAGGCGGCGTTCGCGCCGGCCACGATCCCCTGCCCGGCGGCCTCCTCGTACCCCGTGGTCCCGTTCACCTGGCCGGCCAGGAAGAGCCCGTCCAGCGCCTTCAGCTCCAGCGTGGAGCGGAGCTGGTGGGGCGGGTAGTAGTCGTACTCGATGGCGTACCCCACCCTGGTCATCCGCGCCCGCTCCAGCCCCGGGATGCTCCGCAGCATGCGGAGCTGCACCTCCGCCGGGAGCGAGGTGGAGAGGCCGTTCACGTACAGCTCCGTGGTCTCCAGCCCCTCCGGCTCCAGGAACACCTGGTGGCGCGGCGCGTCGGGGAACTTGACGATCTTGTCCTCGATCGAGGGGCAGTAGCGCGGCCCCCGCCCGGAGATCTCGCCGCCGTACAGCGCGGAATCTCCGAGGTGATGCCGGACGATCTCGCGCAGCGGCTCGCCCGTCCAGGTGATCCAGCACGGCCGCTGCGGGAGGAGCGGGGCCCGCTCCCAGGCGGAGAGGCGGTACTCGGGACTCTCGCCGGGCTGCACCTCCGTCTTCGAGAAGTCGACCGAGCGGCCGTCGATGCGGGGCGGGGTGCCGGTCTTGAAGCGCGCCACCTCCAGCCCCAGCGCCTCCATCTGCTCGGCCAGGCGCACCGACGGCGGGTCGCCCGCGCGGCCGGCCGGCACGCCCGGAGACCTGCCGACGTGGATCTTGCCGCGCAGGAAGGTGCCCGCGGTGAGCACCACGGCGCGGGCGCGGAACTCGAAGCCGCTCTCCGTGCGCACCCCGGCCACGCGCGAACCCTCCAGCACGAGCGAGCCGACCATCCCCTGGAAGAACTCAAGGTCCCGGTGCCGCTCCAGCAGCGCGCGGGCGGCGCGGGGGTACAGGCCGCGGTCGCACTGGGCGCGCGGGGCCCAGACGGCGGGGCCCTTGGAGCGGTTCAGCATGCGGAACTGGATCCGCGCGCGGTCGGTGGCCAGCGCCATCACGCCGCCCAGCGCGTCCACCTCGCGCACCACGGTACCCTTCGCCACCCCCCCGATGGCGGGGTTGCAGCTCATCTGGCCGATGGCCTCCAGGCTGGCGGTGACCAGCAGCGTGCGCGCCCCGATGCGCGCCGACGCCGCGGCTGCCTCCACCCCGGCGTGCCCGCCGCCCACCACGATCACGTCGAACCGGTTGTCCATGCGTGCTTCCGGCCACTCGCCCAGGGATGATCCGCCGCTGATCCGCGCGGATTCAGGTACATGGATAATAGCGTCAGGAAAACGGGCTCTCATTACCTCGCCTGTGGAGGAGTGTTCCACGTGGAACATCTGGACGGGATCGAAAGAGCGCGCCTGCGCTCACGCACCTGCGCACTCACGCACTTACGCACTCTCTGCCCAGGACCCTGGCACATACGTTGCACCCCCGCCCCGTCCCACGGATGGGAACCGGAAAAGGGAGGAGAACGTCTATGTCAGACCCTAACTTCGGCGCCGGAGGGACCGGCGGCGGGACGGGCGAGAGCGGCCGCACCACGGGCGGCGCCGGCGGCCTCGGCTCCACGGGCACGGGCGGCGCGGGGCTGGGTGGCGCGAGCGGTTCCACCGGAGGCAGCGGCCTCGACGCGAGCACGGGCGGCAGCGGCGGCCTGGGCGGAACGAGCGGCGGGAGCGGGCTGGGAGGCACCGGCGCGGGGAGCACGGGCGGCTTCGGGTCGACCGGCGGCTCCACGGGCGGCCTCGGCTCCGCCGGCGGGAGCACCGGCCTGGGAGGCTCGACGGGCTCCAGCGGGCTCGGCGGCAGCTCCGGCGGCGGGCTCGGCGGCGGCACGAACCTGGGCGGGTCGACCGGCGGCGGGCTCGGCGGCGGCACCAGCCTGGGCGGATCGACAGGCGGCCTGAGCGGCGGGCTCGGCGGCGGCGCGGGGGCGTCCGGCGCCTCCGAGTTCGGCGGCACGGGGACCGGGACGGCCACGGCCAGCCGGCTGGGCGGCCAGGGCGGCGGGCTGGAGGACACGCTCGGCGAGCTGCAGGGCCGCGCGGACCAGATGCTCGACCAGGCGGCCGACCAGCTGGAGACCGCCGCGCAGAAGATCGACGAGCTGGCCGACCGCGTCCCGCAGAAGGGGCTCGGGGCGAAGGCCGGCAACCTGGCGTCGAGCGCGGCCGACTCGCTGGAGGCGGTGGCGCGCTTCCTCCGCGACAACGACATGAACTCGCTGCAGCGCGAGCTGGGGCGCGTGGTGAGCCAGCAGCCGGTGGGGACGGTGCTCCTGGCGGTGGCCGCCGGGTTCGTGGTCGGCAAGGTCCTTCGCTAAGGGAGGCATCGATGGCGGACCGAGTTCAGACCACGGCGCCCGCGCCGGTGGCGAGGGCCGATGACGGGCGAGTCCCCGGGGGCGAGCCCGCGCTCGGCGACCTCATCCGGCAACTGGCGCAGGACAGCGCGACGCTGGTCCGCCAGGAAGTCGCCCTCGCCAAGGCGGAGATCCGCGAGAACGTGAAGACGGCCGGGCGCAACGCCGCCATGGTGGCGGTGGGCGGCGTCCTGGCCCTGCTGGGCGTGCTGGTGCTGGTCGCCTTCCTGGTGATGCTGGTGGGCGACGCGCTCGACGAGTACTGGCTGGGCGCGCTGATCGTGGGCGCGCTCTTCCTGATCGTCGGCGGGATCCTGGCGAAGAAGGCGCTCGGCAACCTGAAGCAGGAGAGCCTGGCGCCCGAACAGACGCTCGAGACCCTCAAGGAGGACAAGCAATGGCTGCAGAGCGAGATGAAGTCGGTCCGTCGGGACCTGGCCTGAGCGGAACGGGCCGCGACCACGAGGGGCTGGAGGCCGGCACCACCCGCTCGCTGGCGATGGGCGACGCGCCGGGCGGCGCCGAGGTGCACGCGGGGATCGCCTTCTCGGCCGAGCACGAGCCGGCCGGGCTGCGCGAGAAGGCCACCAGCCGGGTGAAGGACGTGGCCGGCACGGTGGCCGAGCGCGCGGGCGACCTGGGGAGCCGGGCCCGCTCGGTGGCGGGCGACGTGGGCAGCCGGGCCGGCGAGCTCGCCTCGCAGGCGCGCACGCGGGTGAGCGGCCTGGCCGACCGGGCCACCACCGCGCTGGAGGACCGGGGGATGCTGGACAAGATGCGCGAGAACCCCCTCCCGGCGCTGGGGATCGCCTTCGCCGTCGGCTTCCTGCTGGCGGGCGGCGGCAGCCGTCGCGGCGGCGAGGGGCAGCTGCGCGAGGGGAAGGCGTCGCGGGCTCGCAGCGAGCTGCGCAACGCGCTGATGGCCGGCGTGACCGCCGGGCTGGCGCAGGGGGCGCGCAACTTCCTGCGCAACCTGGGCGCCGAGGACAGCGTGGTGAACGAGGTGATGCAGAACATCCCCGGCCTGGGCGGCCCGGCCCGCGGCGGCAGCAGCAGCAGCGGGAGCAGCGGCGGCGGCGGCGCCCGGCCGGCCGCGACCGCGGGGCGCAGCGGCGGCGGCATGGCGTCGGCGGGGAGCGGCGGCACGCACCGGCCGCCGAGCCACCAGGAGAACCTCTGACGGGATGACCGACGCCGGGTTCCGCGTGCGGGGGCGGGTGCAGGGGGTGGGATTCCGCTGGTGGGCCCGCTCCCAGGCCTCGCGCCTGGGGCTGGTGGGGACGGTGCGGAACGCGGACGACGGTTCGGTGGAGGTCCAGGCGCGGGGATCCGACGCCGCGCTCGCGGAGCTGGAGCGGCTCCTCCAGGAGGGGCCGCCCCACGCGCGGGTGGCGGCGGTCGACCGGATCCCCGCGTCGCTTTCCCCCGCGGCGGCCGGGTTCGACATCATCCGCTGATTTTCCGAAGCTCACCCGAAGAAAAACGGCTTCGCCATTTCGCGCCTGCCGTAAAAACGAGGCAGGGAGAGGGTGCGTGGTGCGCCCCCCACCCCAAAATCGTTTGTAGCGCGATTTCGACCGGGGTTTTGAAGGCAGTGCCCAGTCCCAAGTGCCCAGGAAACCCGGTGTGTGGTTCCTGGGCACTGGGCACTGGGCCCTGGGCACTACTTCCCGACGCAGAAGTCGCCGAAGACCCGGTCGAGCACGTCGTCGACGGTGACGGCGCCGATCAGGTCCTCGAGCGCGCCGGCGGCGGCGCGCAGGTGGGTGGCGGCGAGCTCCATCGGCACGGCGTCGTCCATCGCCTCCAGGAAGGCGGCCACCTCGCCGCGGGCGGAGCGCAGCGCGCGCGCGTGCCGGCCGCGGGTGACGAGCGGCGCCTCCCCCGGCTCCCCCAGGATGCCGCCGAACGCGATCCCGAGCAGCGCGTCCCGCAACTCCGGGATCCCCCTCCCCTCCGTGGCGGCGACGCTCACCTCGCGAACACCACCGGGCAGATCGTTCCCGCTGTCCCCTGTCCCCTGTCCCCTGTCCCCCATCAGGTCGGACTTGGTCCGCACCACCACCGCGCGCGCGGGGTCGAGCCCGACCAGGAACTCGCGCTCGTCGCTTTCGACCGACCGGCCGGCCTCGACGCAGAAGAGCACGATGTCGGCGGCGGCCAGGTAGCGGCGGGCCACCTCGATGCCGATCGTCTCCACGCGGTCGGCGGTCTCGCGCAGGCCGGCGGTGTCCACCAGGCGGAAGGGGTAGCCGTCGAGGGTGACCGAGGCCTCCAGCGCGTCACGGGTGGTGCCGGGGACGTCGGTGACGATGGCGCGCTCCACCCCCAGCAGCGCGTTGAAGAGCGACGACTTCCCCGAGTTCGGCCGCCCGGCGAGGACGGTGAGCGCTCCCTCACGGAGCAGCTCGCCCTCGGGCGCGGTGGCCAGGAGCGCGTCCAGGCGGCCGAGCACGTCGGCGGCGGAGGCGCGCGCGCGCGCGGGGGGAACGGGCGGCTCGTCTTCTTCGGGGAAGTCGATGGAGTAGGCGACGAGCGCCTCGGTGCCGACGATAGCCGCGCGCAGCTCCTCGACCCGGCGCGAGAGGCCGCGCTCCATCTGGTGCACGGCCGCCCGGTGCAGCGCGCGCGAGCGCCCGTCGATCAGGTCGAGCACGGCCTCGGCCTGGAGGAGGTCGAGCTTGCCGTTCAGGTACGCGCGGCGGGTGAACTCGCCCGGCTCGGCCGCGCGGGCGCCGGCGGCCAGGAGCGCGTCGAGCACGAGCTGCGGGGTGAGCACGCCGCCGTGGGTGGTGATCTCGACCGTGTCCTCGCCGGTGTAGCTGGCCGGGGCGGGGAAGAAGGCGACCAGCCCCCGGTCCAGCCGCTCACCCGTCTCCGGGTGCCGGAGCGCGAGCAGCCGCTGGCGGCGCGGCGCCGGCGCGCCGTCGAGCGAGGGCGCGACGCCGCGGAGCACGCCGAGCGCGCCGGGGCCGGAGACGCGCAGCAGGGCGACGGCGCCGCGGCCGGGCGGCGTGGCGATGGCGGCGATAGTGTCGGCGGTAAGGGGAGGCGCGGGCATGCGGGGGAGAATGGGGGAGGGGAGGGCGGGGGGCAACCGCGGGAGATCTTTCTCGCGCAGGGGGAGCAGAGGTGTTTCTCTGCTGACTCTGCTGACTCTGCTGACTCTGCGTGAGGCTTTGTCGTTTTCCCAGAATGGGATGAGACGCGAACGCCCGCCTCTCGTCGTGAGGGGCGGGCGTCGTGTCGATCGGTCCGGACCGGGATCAGCGGCGGGGCTTTTCGCGGCTCGCGGGGCGGCCGGCGGGGCGCCTGGCTTGGGCGGACTCCTTCGCCTTCTGCGCTTCCATGGCCGCGCGGCGCTCGCGGGCCAGCAGCACCTGCTGGGGGATGGAGGCCAGGTTGGTGGTGGCGTAGTACAGGTTGAGCCCCGACGGCATGAACCAGAAGAAGAAGCCCATCATCAGGGGCATCGTGTACATCATCGTCTTCGTCTGCGCGTTCTGCTCGATCCCGCTCATCTTGCTGGTGATCCACTGCAGCGCGAACATGGAGGCCACCAGGAAGGCCGGCAGCAGGAACAGCGGGTCCTGCAGCGACAGGTCCGGCAGCCAGGCGAAGCGCGCCCCGCGGAACTCCACGGCGCCCTGGAAGACGAAGAAGAGCGTGATCAGCACCGGCATGGGGATCAAGAGCGGCAGGCACCCCGACATCATGGAGAAGGGGCTCACCCCCAGCTCCTGGTACATCTTCATCATCTCCTGCTGCTGCTTCCGCGGGTCTTCGGCGTAGCGCGTCTGGATCTCCTTCATGCGCGCCTGCAGCTGCGGCTGCACGGCCATGTTGCGCATCTGCGCGCGGCCGGCCTTGGCGTTCAGCGGCCAGGTGACCAGGCGCACCATCACGCCGAAGAGGATCAGCACCCACCCGTACGCCAGCCCCAGCGAGTCGTGCAGCTCGCGCAGCACCCACAGCACCCCCGCGGCGATCGGCCGGATCACCGGGCGCAGCCAGCGGTAGCCGTACGGGTTCACCTCCTCCAGCTCGTGGCCGGCGGCGGCCAGGCGCCCGTGCTCCAGCGGCCCCAGGTACGCCTGGAAGGCGAAGGTGCCGTCGGGCCCCAGCGGGAGCACGGTGGTGCCGAGCGCCCGCGGCGAGACCAGGCGCTCGCCCCGCACCGTGTAGGGCTCGTCGGGGACGTTCCGGGCCATCAGCCGCGTGAACTGGCGGCCGGTGGGGTTGATGAGCGCCAGGAAGAAGTAGCGGTCCCGCACCCCCGCCCAGGCGAGCGGCCCGGGGATGGTGTCGGCCGCCTGCACCCGGCGCAGCGGGAGCCGCTCGACGCGCTCGCGGTTCCACGCCACCAGCGAGAGCTCGCGCTCCTGGGCGTGCTCGCGCGCGTCGTGCGGCGCCAGGCCGGGGCCCAGCTCGGTGTACAGCGTCCCCGCGCCGCCGAGCCCGAAGAAGCGGCCGCGGACGTCCACCAGGTAGTCGTCGGGCCGGAAGGTGTAGACGATCTCGGCCACCGGGGTGCCGCCGGGCGCGTAGGTGAAGCGCAGCTCCTGTGGCCGGTCGCCCTCGCGCAGGTCGATGCGGGGGGCGCTGGGCTGGAAGTCGGCCGCGCGCAGGTCCAGGGTGCGGCCGGCGGCCACCACGCGCTGGCCGAGCACGTCGGTAGCGCCCTTCGGGATGAGCTGCACGTTGCTCCGCGGCTGCACGTACGAGCGGTACTTCAGCAGCTCGGCGGCCACCAGCGCGGCGCCGCGCGTGGAGAAGTCGTACTCGTAGAGCGGCGAGCGGACGGTGACGGTGCGCGCGGGCGCCCGCGGAGCGGCCGGGACCGCGGCGGCGGGCGCGGCTGACGGCGCCGCCGCGGGGGCGGCGGCCACGCTGTCGGCGCGGGGCCGCGCGGGCGGCTGGGGGGCGGGCGGCGCCAGGTAGTTCCACACCACCAGCAGGATCGCCGTCAGGGCGAAGGCCAGGAGGAGTCGCTTCTCCATCTATCTTCCGAAGTGTCGTCGGATCCGGATCCACCCGCCCCGCTCAGGGGACCGGGTCGTAGCCGCCCTTGCAGAGCGGGTGGCAGCGCAGCAGCCGGCGCAGGGTGAGCCAGCTCCCCCTGGCGGCGCCGTACTTCTCGATGGCCTCCAGCCCGTACTGCGAGCAGCTCGGGTAGAAGCGGCACACGGGCGGCCTGAGCGGCGAGATCCCCTTCTGGTAGAAGCGGATGGCTCCGGTCAGGACGCGCGCGAGCACAGCTCCTCCACGAGCTCCGCGAGCTGGCCCCGCAGCTCGGCGAACGGGGCGGTGTACGCCTCGGGCCGGGCGCGGAGGAGTACGTCGAGCGCGGCGCCGCGGTTTCTGAGCGCCGGCAGCATCTGCGTGCGCCCGACCTCGCGCAGGCGCCGCTTGAGGCGGTTGCGCTCGACGATGGTGCGCTTGTGCTTGGGCACCACCACGCCCAGCCGGGGAAACGCCGCGGGGGAAGGGGAGACGAACGCGTCGAGGTGACGCGTCTTCCTCCTCTTCCCCCGTCGGAACAGGTCCCGGATCTCGCCGGACGCCGTGATGCGCGCCTCGCGCGGGAGCGCGAAGGAGCCCTGGCTTTCGCCCCCGGCGTCCACGGCGTGCGGCGGGTCCCCTCGCCCGGCTTACTTGCCCGCGATCTTCACCGCGAGCTGGTGGCGGCCCTTGCGCCGGCGGGCGTTGAGGACCTTGCGGCCACCCTTGGTGGCCATGCGGGCGCGGAACCCGTGCTTGTTGATCCGCTTGCGGTTGCGCGGACGGAAACTGGGCTTCATCGATCCCCCCTCGGGGCTCTGCTCTCGTTGTGGTCAGGGTGCGGCAAAGACGAGGAATATAGCCAGGATGCGCACTTGCGTCAACCGCTCGGAGCCCCCTCCGGCGAGCCCCCTCCCTGGCGCCTGGCGCGCCTGTTCCTCACCCGCCGCGCGGGAGAGGGACTTCCTCGCCGCGCCCGTGACGGGTGGGGCGAGGGTAATCTCGGTACGACGGGCGTCGGCGCGGCCGCGGGGGCCCTCACCCGCCGCCTTAGAGCGGCAACCCTCTCCCAACTTCGGGAGAGGGTGGACTTTACGGGTCCGGTCGGTGTTGGGCTGTTCCCCGCAGTTGCGTGAGGGATGCGCGCCCGGAGGGCCGGGACGCCGCCGCCACAGGGGTTTCGTGGCGGCGGTGGCCCGGCGCGGTTGGGCACAGTCGTATCGTGCCCTACCGCGCGCGCAGCCCGGCCCGGAGCGCAGCGGAGGGACACGCCCAAAACCGCAGTCGTCGCTCTTACGACCCCGAGGCCTGCTGGGCGAAGACCACGACGTTGCCGCCGGGCTCGCGGACGGCGATCTCGTGCATGCCGTAGAAGGTGGTGCGGCGCGGGCTCACCACCTCCACGCCCTGCACGGCGCGCTCGACGGCGTCCAGGTCGCCCACCTCCAGGAAGAGCACGGTGCGGTGCGCGCCCTCGGCCAGCGCGGGGAGGTCGGCGGCCACGCTGGCGCGGCTCTGGTACATGATCTCCACGCCGTCCTTCTCCAGGATCACGAAGCCGAGCGCGCCGTCGTGCGGCACCTCGGCGGTGCGGCGGAAGCCCAGGCGCCCGGTCCAGAACTCGGCGCACGGCTCCACGCGGTCGACCACCAGCACGGGGGTGAGCTTCTTCATGGTCATGGCTGGACCCTCCTCCGGGACGGTTGGGTTCGGGCGCACCGCGGCGGCCGCGGGCGCGGCGAGCAGCAGCAGAACGGCGAGCAGCTTCGGCATGGTCCGTCTCCCCGTTGCGGTGAAAGACTGGACGGCGGGTACTAATCTAAATTAGACTAGCTGGGTGTCAAGAGTCTGTGTGGGAAAAGGGTGGGATCGATGCGCCGAGACTGGCCACCGGGCAGGGTGAGTAGATTCCTCGGGCGCCGCCGGGCTTCGCCGGGACGACGGCTTCGGCAATGCGGCGCCGCTCGGAATGACATTTCGTGGGTCTGATCGTGGAGAAGCGGATGACGGAGCGCGGGCTGACGGTGCCGGACCTGGTGGTGCTGGCGCTGCTCTCGGAGCGGCCGATGCACGGGTACGCGCTGAACGCGGAGCTGGAGTGGCGCGAGGCGCGGGACTGGGCCGGGATCTCGCGCCCGCAGGTCTACTACTCGCTGAAGAAGCTGGCCGCGGAAGGGTACGTGGAGGAGGCCGGCGAGGCGGCGGAGCCCGCGGCCGGGCCCGAGCGCCGCGTCTACCAGCCGACTGCGAAGGGGACCGAGGCGCTGGCCGGGGCGCTGGAGCGCGCGGACTGGGCGACCCAGCGCCCGCCGCCGGCGTTCGTCACCTGGCTGGCGCTCTGCGGGCACGCCCGCCCCGGGGTGGTGCGCGAGCAAGTGGCCCGCCGGCGCGCCTTCCTGGAGCGCGAGCTGGCGAAGGAGCGGGCCACGCTGGCCGACCTGGAGGCGGAGCCCGGCCACCTCGCCGCCCCCAGGCTCATGGTGCGCCTCACCATCCGCCAGTTCGAGACGGAGCTGGCGTGGCTGGACGAAGTGGACGCGGAGCTGGGGACTGGATGAGCGGCGGCTCATCATACATCTTATACGCCCCGGTCCGCTTCCCAGTGGTAGCAGCCGGGACCAGCCACACAGATCTGCTTCTAAAATCAGGTCGCGCTGCTTCTCTCTCGCTCCCCGTCCCACGGGGTCCGGAGGGGCGGACCGCTCCGTCCAGGGGCGTCCACTCCGGTGATTTGCGGGGGCGTCACGGCGTGCGCTTTGACGGACGTTCGACACCGCGATCCGTCGGGGCCGGTGCGCGTCCAAAACGGCCGCAAGTCGAGCCAAATCCAGCAACTACGCCGTTTCCTTGACTTTTCCACAGACGGTTTCTAGGTTGCGCCGTTACCGTTTCGAGGGTCCGCCGTCCCCACCGCCGAGGTTCATGGAGCTCACCGCGGGCGAAGTCTGGACACGCGTTCTGGAAGGCGCGCGCGCCGCCCTTCCCGAGCAGGCGTTCCGGACGTGGCTGGCCCCCACCGAGGCCGTCGCCATCTCCCAGGACCTCCTGGTGGTCTCCACCCCCAACCCGTTCGCGGTGGACTGGGTGGAGGACAAGTACGCGGAGCTGCTCACCGGGATCGGCGAGCGGCTCTTCGGGAGGCGCTTCACCCTCTCGGTGCAGTTCCAGGCGAACGGCAAGCCGGCCGCCGCCCCTCCTCCCCCGCCCGAGCTCGCGCCCCCGCCCGTGTCCGTCGCCCCCCCGGTCGTACACGCCGCCACCGCCGCCCCCGCGGCGGCCGCCGCCGCAGCGCAGGCGGGAGGAGTGCGCGGGTCGGTGCCGCTCAACCCGCGCTACACCTTCGACCGCTTCGTGGTCGGCAACAACAACCAGCTCTCGAGCGCCGCCGCGCACGCGGTGGCCGAGGCGCCGGCGAAGCACTACAACCCGCTCTTCATCTACGGCGGGGTGGGGCTGGGGAAGACGCACCTGATGCACGCCATCGGGCACCACATGCTGGAGCGCGACGGGGGCAAGCGGGTGATGTACATCTCCAGCGAGCGCTTCACCAACGAGCTGGTGAGCGCCATCCAGGAAGGCTCGATGGCGGAGTTCCGCCGCCAGTACCGCCAGATCGACCTGCTGCTGGTGGACGACATCCAGTTCCTGGAGGGCAAGGAGCGCACGCAGGAGGAGTTCTTCCACACCTTCAACGCGCTGCACGACGCCCAGCGCCAGATCGTGCTCACCAGCGACCGCCCGCCCAAGGACACGGGGCTGGAGGACCGGCTGGTGTCGCGCTTCGAGTGGGGGCTGGTCACCGACATCAAGCCGCCCGACTTCGAGACGCGCATGGCCATCCTGCGCCGCAAGGTGGAGGAGGACCGGCTCACCATCCAGGACGCGGACGACGTGCTCACCTTCATCGCCCGCAACCGCACCAGCTCGGTGCGCGAGCTGGAGGGGGCGGTGATCAAGCTGCTCGCCTACTCCTCGCTCACCGGCCGCCCGATCGACCTGGGGCTGGCGCAGGAGGCGCTGGGCGGGGTGGTACGGCCGGCGGGTTCGGGCCCCGGCGGCTTCGAGGGGCCCAGCCCCGAGCGGGTGCGCGAAAAGGTGGCCGAGGCGTGGGGGACCACGGCCGAGGCGCTGCAGTCGAAGAAGCGCACCAAGGACCTCACCGTCCCGCGCCAGGTGGCGATGTACCTCACCCGCGATCTCTTCGACCTGCCGCTGGTGGAGATCGGCCGGCTCTTCGGCGGGCGCGACCACTCCACGGTGATCCACTCCATCGGCAAGGTGGAGGAGGACATGGCGGGCGACGACGCGTTCCGGAAGCGCGTGGAGGAGATCCGCCGCTCGCTCCGCTGAAAGGCCGTCGGCCGGCCGCCCGGGCATCCCGCGCGATCCTCACCTCGACAACCGAATGGCCTCACGCAGGGGCACGGAGAAGCAGAGAGCTTCGTCTCTCGCCGCCGGGTTCTCTGGTTCTCCCGCGTGAGCCCGGGCGGTTCGGAGAACGGGTCGGACGACCCTGGATCCGGGTCGCGCAAGCCGGAAATGGCCGCCTGCCGGCCAGCCCGGGATTCTCGACGGTATTTTACCCCGGTTTTTCCACGCGCTCCCTTGACAGGCGCCCCCCGGACGCCGTATTTGCGCACGTGCGTCTTCCCTGCCACAACGGGTTGTGGAGAGCGGTGTGGAACGGGTGTGGGAAAGATGTGGGAAACCGGCGGCGGCTGTGGGGATGTGGACGGCGTGGAGAGACGGCGGGTTTCCCACAGGCGAGTCCACACCGTCAACGAGGGCGCAGGTGGCTGCGGGGGAAGGAGATGGAGGGCGCGGGAGAGGGTAGTCCACACTTCCACACCCTCTACTACTACTACTGATTTGAAGATCTACCCAGGGGTAGAGAAGATTCCCGGTGGAAAAGCCCACCTCCCCAGGAACGTGGACCGGCCATGAGATTCACCATCACGCGTGAGAACCTCCAGCAGGGGCTCGGCGCGGTCGCCGGGAGCATCCCGACCCGCACCACGCTCCCCGTGCTCTCGAACATCCTGATCGAGGCCGAGGAGGGCGCGGTGCGGATGAGCGGCACCGACCTGGACACGGCCGTCACGGTGCGCGTCCCGGCCGAGGTGGCCGAGGCGGGCTCCATCACCGCGCCGGCGAAGAAGCTGCAGGAGATCGCGCGCGAGCTCCCCGGGGTGGTGGAGGTCTCCACGCAGGGCGACTCCATCTTCCTGAACAGCGGGCGGAGCCGCTTCAAGCTGAACGGGCTGCCGCGCGACGAGTTCCCCGCCTTCCCCAGGGTGGAGTTCGCGGAGAGCTGGCGGCTCACCGGGGCCGACCTGGTGCGGCTCATCACGCACGTCTCCTTCGCGGCCAGCACCGAGGAGACGCGGCCGATCCTGAACGGGGTGCTCTGGCAGCTGCGCGAGGGCGAGATGCGCATGGTGGCCACCAACGGCCACCGCCTGGCCAAGATGACGCTGCCGGTGGAGGCCTCGGCGCAGGTGCCCTCGGCCGACCTGATCGTGCACCCCAAGGCGCTGGCACAGGTGCAGCGCCTGTTCACGGGCGACACGCCGGTGGAGGTGGCGCGCTCGGAGAACCACCTGGGCTTCAGGAGTCCCGACGTGCAGGTGTACACGCG
This sequence comes from Longimicrobium sp., assembly GCA_036389795.1. Taxonomy (NCBI): domain Bacteria; kingdom Pseudomonadati; phylum Gemmatimonadota; class Longimicrobiia; order Longimicrobiales; family Longimicrobiaceae; genus Longimicrobium; species Longimicrobium sp. The sequence continues at coordinate 40,601 of DASVWD010000206.1, read as the reverse complement.
CCTCATCGAGGGCCCGTACCCGAACTACGAGCAGGTCATCCCCAAGGACAACGACAAGAACCTGGTTGCCGAGAAGGGGCAGCTCACCGCGGCGGTGCGCCGCATGGCGATCGTGGCCAGCGACCAGACGCACCGCATCCGCATGTCGCTGGGCGGGCCGATGGTGAAGTTCAGCGTGGAGAGCCCGGACCTGGGCGCGGCCAACGAGGAGCTGCCGGTGGAGTACGAGGGCGACCCGCTGGAGATCGGCTTCAACGCGCAGTACCTGCTGGAGCTCTTGCGCTACATGCCCACCGACGAGGTGCGGATGAGCTTCAAGGCGCCCGAGCGCGCCGCCACCATGATGCCGCTGGGCAACGAGGACACCCCCGACTACCTCTGCCTGGTGATGCCGCTCCGGCTGCTGAGCTGAGGAACGGAAGAGAATGACGACGCGGCGGATCGGGGGGAGGCCAAACGGTCTCCCCCCGATCCGCTTTTCGTGCGGCCACAACTCGCCACCGGGAGAACAAAGATGACGGTCGGGCGCAACGATCCGTGCCCCTGCGGCTCGGGGCGGAAGTACAAGGCGTGCTGCATGAACGCGGAGCGGATCGCCGAACGCGCCTTCCGGCTCCTGGGCGAGGACGCCGCCCCGGAAGATGCGGGCGAGTGGCGGGAGGCGGCGAGCGGGGCGGAGTTCTGGGAGGCGGACGTGGCGCCGCTGGGGATGCGGCGGGTCGACGCCGCCGCGCCCGCCCTGCTGCTGGTGGCGACCGGCGAGGTGGTGGTGCACGCCGAGGTGCTGGCGCAGCGGCCCACCACCGCGGCGGAGTGCGCCCGCGAGATCGCCCGCGCGGTGACGGCGGCGGGGAGCGCGGCCGGCGCGCTCCCCGCGCGGGTGCACGTGCGCGACCCCGAGGTGGCCGAGGCGCTGGGCGCCGAGCTGGGGCGGCGCGGCGTCTTCCCCGCCGCCGCGCCGCTACCGCAGCTCGACGCGCTGCTGGCGGAGGCGGTCGCGCACCTGGGCGCGGGCGGGCCGGGCGCCTACACGGCCTTCCTGGAGAGCTGGCGCGAGACCGGCGCCTCGCCCGCGGAGCTGGCCGCCTTCCACGCGGCGGCGGCGGCGTTCCACCGCGTGGCCCCCTGGCGCGCCCTCCCCAACGACGAGCTGTTCTCGCTGGCGCTTCCCGGCGGCGGGGAGTGGGCGGCGAGCGTGATGGGGGACGCCGGGATCGAGCAGGGGGTGGCGCTCTACTCCGACCCCGGCGACCTGCTGGCGCTGTTCGCGGAGCGGCAGGGTCCCGAGGAGCACTTCGCCGGGATGCGGGGGATGGCGCTCTCGGTGAGCTTCGAGCCGCGCGGCAACCTTCCCCGCACCATGCAGCGCGAGGTGACCGCCGCGGGGTGGGAGATCGCGCGCCCGAACGCGTACCCGGTGATCATCGGGCTCCACCTCCCCGGGGGGCGGTTTGCCGCAGAGCACGTGCGCATCGCCACGCTCGCGCTGCGCGCGCTCACCCTCCTGGCCCGGAAGGAGGACCCGGAACCCGAGACGGGCGTGCGCGTGTCGGTGCTGGAACTCGAGGGGGACGACGAATGTGATCACGGCCCTCCCTGGGACCTCCCGGAGCGGGCCGAGCCGATCTGCGCCGAGGGGCCGGGCGCCGACCCCGAGGGTGCGCTCCGGGGGTGGGACGACCACGAGGAGGTGGAGCGGACCGAAGGGGAGCGCCTGCGGCGGATGGAGGCGTGGCTGCGGGACCAGGCACTCTCGAAGCCTGCGCTGGAGGCGGACCTCCGCAACGCGCGCCACTGGATGGAGTTCCTGGAGTTCCACGCGCTCCCGGCCGGGGCGGTGACCGAGTTCGACCTGCGCGTGTTCCTCTACGACTTCTATCCCCGCAAGGCGAACGCGACGAAGGCGGCGGCGCACGAGCTTCCCGGCTCGCTCGCGCGCATCTTCCGCTTCCTGGAGGAGCAGGAGGGGATCCGCTACCCGTTCGCCGCGCGGGCGCTGGAGGAGCTGGAGGAGGTCGCGCAGGTGGCCGACGAGGAGAAGAAGCCGCTAGACGACCTGCTGGATGAGCTGCACGAGGAGCTCTACCCCTACCTCGACGCGCGCCGCATGCTGCACGACCGGAGCATCCCTGGCGTAGCGAGCGGCTGGCCCGCCTTCATGGACATGGACGTGGCGCTGCTGGAGCGCGAGCTGGAGCGCCGGTGGCTGCTCTGGTACGACGAGGCGGTGCGCCGCGGGGTAGTGGACCCGGACGCGCTGGAGCAGGTGCTGGTGGGCCGCCAGCGCGAATGGGAGAACACTCCGCACCCGGCCCACGCCGGCCGCACGCCGGCGGACGTGGTGCGCGCCTACCGCCCTCCGTTCGTGGGCAGGTGAAGCGGGCGTTTCACCTTCGGGTCCGGCGGGTTATCCTGTCCGTGGGTGGTATCTATTCCTCGGCCGTGGACCTGGTGCCGAACCGATGCGAGAGTGGAAAGACCGGGAGGTGGCCGACGAGCGCTTCGACGGCGAGGACTTCGACGACTTCCGCTTCGTCGGGTGCGTGTTCGTCCGGTGCAGCTTCCGCCGCGCGCGGCTGGTGGAGGCGCGGACGGAGGACTGCCGCTTCGACACGTGCGACTTCCGCGACGCCCGGCTGAACGCCTCGGAGCACGACCGCTCCGACTTCTCCAACAGCAGCTTCGACGGGGCGTCGCTGTTCTCCGCGCGCTTCGCCGGGTGCAGGCTGCTCGGCGCCAGCTTCGTGAAGGCGGACCTGAGCGGGCTGGAGATCGACGGCGGCGACTGGTCGTTCGCCAACCTGCGCGGGCAGACGCTCCGGGGTGCCGGCTTCTCGCGCGTGAAGCTGGTGGAAACCGACTTCTACGACGCCGACCTGGGCGACGCGGACCTCCGCCATGCCGACCTGACCGGCGCCAGCCTCGACAAGGCGGTGCTCGCCGGCGCGGACCTGCGCGGGGCGGAGCTCGCGCGCGTGGACCTGCGCACGGCCAACCTGCGCGGGGCGCGGATCGACATCGCCCACGCCATTCTGCTCGCCCAGGCCTTCGGCGCGGTGGTGAGCTGATCCGGGCTGACGACAGGCGATCAGGGGATCGTGCCGGGCCGGCATCGGTGCCGCTGCCGCGCCCAACCCACCTGCCGGGGTGAGAAGATTCTTCGGCCCTGCGGTCGTTCGCGCGAATGCGGGTTTCGGTGTGGCCGGGCCTCAGAATGACACCGCTCGCCGCGTAAGATCTTCCCGCTCGAGGTTTCCCTCCGCGTCCGCACGCCCCATCTTGCCGAAAACTGCAGCCGATCCACCGCAGAGCCGCGAGTTCGCGCGATGACCGACGATCCCGCCCGCCCCTGGCGCCTCCTGGCCGACCTGCGCCGGCAGTCGCCGCTGGTGCACTGCATCACCAACTATGTGGCGATGGACGTCACCGCCAACACGCTGCTGGCGCTGGGGGCGGCGCCGGCGATGGTGCACGCGGCCGAGGAGGTGGAGGAGTTCGTCGGCATCGCCTCGGCGCTCCTGATCAACATCGGCACGCTCTCGCCGGCGTGGGTCGAGTCCATGCACCTGGCCGCCGACCGCGCCGTGGAGCTCGGGAAGCCGTGGGTGCTGGACCCCGTGGGCGCCGGCGCCACCGCGTACCGGACCGAGACCGCGCGCGACCTGGCGCGGCGCTCGCCGGCCGCCGTGCGCGGCAACGCCTCGGAGATCCTGGCGCTGGCGGGCGCCGCCGGCCGCACCCGCGGCGTCGACTCCACCCAGACGGCCGACGAGGCGCGCGAGGCGGCGCGGGACCTGGCGGGCGAGCTGGGGTGCATCGTGGCCGTCACCGGCGAGGTGGACTACGTGACCGACGGCAGCGGGGTGCTGGCCGTGCGCCACGGCCACCCGATGCTCACGCGCGTCACCGCGCTGGGGTGCGCGCTGAGCGCCGTCTGCGCGGCGTTCCTGGCGGTGGAGCGCTCGCCCGGGTCGGCGGCGGCGGCGCTGGCGCTCTTCGGCCTCTGCGGCGAGGAGGCGGCGCGCCCGGCGGTGGGCCCCGGCTCGTTCCGCGTGCGCCTGCTGGACGCCCTCTACGCGCTCGACCCGGCCTCCCCGCGCGAGCTCGCGATCACCGAGGTCCCCGCGGGGTGACCGGAGCGCCCGCGGGTCGTGCTTTCCGCCGGAGCGGCCGTCTTCGCATTGCGGCGTCTCGCACCACCATCCGCTCCGTTCACCCCCCGCCGCTTGGCGGACGTCTCCTTCCGCGCGCATCGTTCCGCGAGCAGTAATCTCGACGTCCCACCTTCGACGGACGGTCTCCCATGCCACACCACGCAGGATCGAGGAGCGCGCGCGGGCTGCGCCGGATGGCCCGCGCGGCCGCGGTTTTCGGCTTCTCCACCTCTCCGGCTCTCGCCATCGCGCAGGCCCCGGCCCCGGCCGCGCCGCCGGCGCCGATCGCCTGGTCGCAGGGACCGGCGCTGGAGCAGGGGCGCGACCACCACGCGGTGTTCGCCACCGACGACCGCGTCTTCGTCGCCGGGGGCACGGACTACCGCACCGTGTTCGCGGACGTGTGGTCGGCGCGGGTGCGGGTGGACGGGGGGCTGGAGGGGTGGACGCGCGGGCCCGACCTGCCGGGGCCGCGCGCCGGGGCGGCCGCGGTGGCCGTGGACGGGCTGGCGGTGCTCGTCTCCGGCCAGCTCCCCGACCGCAGCAAGACGGCCGACGTCTTCACCGCGCGCATCGCGCAGGGCGGCACACTGGAGGCCTGGGCGCCCGCGCCGCCGCTCCCCGCCGCCCGCTTCCACCACGCGGCCGCCGCGCACGGCAGCGCCGTCTACGTCACCGGCGGCCAGGGGGCGACGGGCTCCGAGGCGAGCGTCTACATGGCGCGCGTGGAGGGCGGGCGGCTCTCGGCGTGGACGGAGCTGACCCCGCTGCCGCGCCCGCGCTCGCACCATGCCTCGCTGGTGCACGGCGGCTACCTCTACGTGGTGGCCGGGCTGGACGGGAACCCCGCGGCGGGCCCGGCGCTGCTGAACGACGTGCGCCGCGCCGCGATCAGGGAGGACGGCACGCTCGGCGAGTGGGAGCTCGCCTCCATCATGCCGCACGCGTACGGCACGCACTCGGCGCTGGTGCACGGCGGCTTCCTGTACGTGCTGGGCGGGGTGGAGGACAACAGCCGCTTCGTCGACGCCGTCTGGCGCGCGCCGTTCCGCGAGGACGGCCGACTGGGCGCGTGGGAGGCTGTCGCGCCCGGGCTGCCGGCGGCGCGCGGCCACGTGCACGTCACCCCCGTGATCGGCGGCCGCGTCTATTCCGTCGGCGGCTCCGCGAACCGCCAGGTGCGCGCGAACGTCGACGTCGGCGTGCTGCCGGCGGCGCGATAGCACCACGGGGCGAGTCCGCGAAGGCGGACTTCGTGTGGTTGTTGCAGCGAATTCATTCGCCCCGACACCCATGCACCCAACGCGAAGAGGCGGCCCGGGAGGCCGCCTCTTCGCGTCTCGAATCCTCTACAGCGCGGTCGACGCTAGACCAGCGGCGCGCCGCCGTCGTCCACGGAGCCGGCCTCGACGGAGGGGGCCTCGGCGATCACGCCCGTCTCGGCCACCACCTTGGGCACGGCCACCTTGGCCGTGTAGTACTGCTCGATCATCCGGTCGGCGAAGCGGTTCGACATGGCCCCGATGGTGAGCGACGGGTTGGCGCCCGTGGGGCCGGGCATCACCGCCCCGTCGGCCACGTACAGGCCCGGGTAGTTGTAGACCTCGCCCCAGGCGTCCACCACGCCTTCCTGCTCGTTGCGCCCCATCGGGCAGCCGCCCAGCGGGTGCACGCTGATCACCCGCTTGCCCAGGTGCCAGATCGGGTTGTCGAGGAAGGCGGCGCCCCACTCCCCGGCCACCTTCTCCATCGTCTCCCGCAGCCGCTCGAAGTACGGGTCGGACTCCTTGATCTTCCAGTCGCTCTGCAGGCACTCCTCGTCCAGGAAGAGCCGCCCGTCGGGGACGTCGCGCCCCATCCCCAGCAGCGGGAGCGAGGTGGAAGAGAGCGTGCACGGCCCCAGCATGCCGGAGAGCTCGTCGCCCAGGTCGGTGTCGGGGTCGATCCCGAAGCGGCTCTTGAGCCGGTCCCAGGCGAAGCCGACCCCGCGCGCCAGCAGCCCCGCGCGGTTGGCCGTCTCCAGGATCCAGTTGAGGAACGACGGGTAGCCGGCGTCCTCCAGGTAGAAGCCGCGCCCGGTGTTCGGCGGCCCGTCGAGCGCGTCGCCCATGCGGATGGCGCCGGTGATCACCGGCCCGAAGCTGGGGTCGAGCGTCCGCGGCACCTTCTTCCCGCCGACCGTGCGGTGGGCGTTCAGCGCGAAGCCCAGCAGGTCGCCGTTGCCGCAGAAGTGGGTGCCGAGCGCGGGGCTGAGCCTGGGGAAGAACGCCCGGTTGTTCAGCAGCAGGTGCGTCGAGCCCAGCGTCCCCGCCGCGATCACCAGCCGGTCGCAGTCCAGCGTGCGCCTGGGCGTGTCGGGCCCGCGCGGCTCGCCGATGGTGAGCTCGTCGTAGCGCACCGTGTAGCCGCCGCGGCCGTTGGGGAAGAACGCCCGCACGTCGGAGAGGGTGCGGATCTCCGCCCCCAGCCGCTTCGCCTCGGAGAGGTAGGTGTAGTCGAGGGTGTTCTTGCTCCCGTAGTTGCACCCCGCGTCGCACTCGCCGCAGAGGCGGCAGGTGTAGCGCGTACGGTTGTGCAGGTTGCGGTGCGCCTCCACGATCGGCTCGCCGGGGATCGGCTCCTCGCCGTCGTTGTGGAAGGTGACCGCCAGGTCCACCAGGTCCCAGGAGACCGTCTCGCCCCGCGCCCGGAGCGCTTCGGCCGCCTCGCGCATGGCCAGCGTCTTGGGCGTCGACGCGTACGGCTCGTACCCCAGCGGGTAGCGCTGGGCGTTCATCATCCGCTCCACCTGGTCGTAGTGCGGGTCCAGGTCCTGGCGGGTGACCATCCAGTACTCCCACCCGGGCTTGCCGGGCTGCTCGCGCACGAACCACTTCTCGTCCTTGCGCAGCAGCACGTTGGCGTAGATGAGCGAGCCGCCGCCGAGGCCCGCCGACACCAGCGAGTCGATGTGGCGGAAGCTCCAGACGTTGAACATCCCGTAGAGGCCCGCGCTCGGGTCCCAGAAGTTCTGCTTCATTCCCGCCGGGTCGCGGGGGAACGAGCCGGGGGGGAAGGGCTTGCCGCGCTCCAGCACGCAGACCCGCACCCCGGCCTCGGCCAGGCGGTACGCCATCACGCTCCCGCCGAAGCCGGAGCCGACGATGACGACGTCGAAGTGGTCGGTGGACATCTCTCGTTTCTCCTTCTTCCGTTCAGTCGTGGGCGTCCGCGCCGGCGCCGGCGGCCAGGTCGGCCTCAGACACCACGGACACCTCGGGGGTGAGCGCGATCCGCGGGTGCGGCGCGGCGATCCGGATCGGGGGCTCGATGAGCCGGGCGGCGGGGGCCTGGCCGTCCTTCGGGCGGAAGAACGGCTGCCCCGCCGGGGCGCGCGGCACGAACTCCCAGTCGGCCGCCCTGCGGACCCCCACGGGGTAGACGGTGAGCGTGCCGTCCCGGTCGATGTGCAGCCGCAGGAAGTTCTTCCACCCGGTGCGGTGCTGCGCCGAGAACGCCTCGTTGAAGTTCACCCCCGGCAGGAGGAAGCAGCCCACCAGCAGGCTCCCCAGCACTCCGCCCACCACCAGCATCTCGCCGAAGAAGAGCGCCGCCTGGCCCAGGTGGTGGTCCACCGGGAGCCCCAGCTGGACCGCGTTGAACCAGGTGAACGCCCACATGAGCGTCACGGCCAGCACGATGTGCAGCGCCCCGTGCAGGATCCCCAGGCCCTTGAGCGCCTTGGGCAGCCCCGCGTCGGGGGTGCAGAACTTCCACCAGGCGTAGACCACCAGCACGGTGAGGATGGCCAGCAGGGGCGAGTCCTGCAGGGTGCGGAAGAACACCGACCACACCGCGGCGAAGTCGCCCCAGTCCAGGCTGGTGATCTGCGACATCAGCCCCTTCCCCGACTTGAGGGTGGCGCTCTGCAGCAGCCAGGCGTAGAAGGCGTAGAAGCACGACAGGAACACGGCGAACCCGGGGTTGGCCAGCGGCGCCAGCGGGGCCATCGCCCTGAGCCGCAGCGACTCCTTGAGGCTGGGGAACACCGCGCGGCGCCTCCAGGCGGCCTTCACCTCGCTCTTGCCGTGGCGCTCCTTGAGCTCCACCTCCTCGGGCAGCCGGTGCGTGCCGTACAGGTACGCGCCGCCGCCGCCGGCCGTGATCTTGTGCCGGCCGTCGGCCTGGTCGGAGTAGCGGGCGTAGTGGTGCAGGTCGCCGGTGAGCGTGAGCGCCAGCTCGGCGCCGTGCTCCCGGATCACCGTGCGCTCGAAGAACGCCAGCGCGTCGAAGCAGTCGGGCTCCTCGGGGGTGTGCACCCAGGCGGGCTCGGCCGTCAGCAGGATCACCCGGTCGCCCTTCTGGAAGCGCGGGGCGACCTCCTTCTGGAAGTAGTCCAGCTGCGGCTGGTCGATGTCGGCCTGCAGCTGGATGTCGGTGCCCAGCACCCACCAGCCGTGCGGCAGCTTGAGCGCCCAGTAGCTGCGCGCCTGCTGCGTCTGCCACCCGCCGATCCAGCGCCCCTGCGTGAAGAGCCGGGTGAAGGCGGTGAGCCCGTCGTACCAGTCGTGGTTGCCGGGGATGGCGTACAGGTGCGGGTGCGTCCCCTCGGGGTGGCAGGGGAGCGCGGCCTCGTAGGGCCCCTCCGTCCGGTCGCCGTACTCCTGCTTCGAGGCGGTGGGGTACACCTGGTCGCCGCCCATCATCAGGAGGCGCCCGCGCGGGGTCTCGGGGCCGACGGACCCGTCGGGGCTCTCCAGCGCGAGCTTCCCCTGCGCCAGGAGCCAGGCGATGGTGTAGCCCGAGCGGAAGCCGTCGCCCAGGTCGGCCGTGTAGTCGAGCCAGAGCTCGTCGGCGTCGGAGTAGTCGTGCTCCCTGGGCTCGTGCAGCGCCGCCTGCATCTCGCGCTGGTCGGCGTAGGCGCCGAAGACGGCGCCCAGCACCGCGCGCACGGCGGTGCCGCAGAGCTGCTGCGGGTCCAGCCACTGCACCATGCGCTTGCGCTCGAAGCGCAGCTCGGCCTCGGTGGCGGGCCCGCCGTTCTCGTAGCGCCCGTGGTGCGCGGGCGCGGGCGGGGCGGCGGTGCCGGTCGTCTCGCTCATCACTCCACCTCTCGGGTCGTAGGATGTCCGGGCGCCCGCGTCACAGCGCCACCTTCACGTAGCTGTCCCACAGCTCGCCGGCGAAGAAGCGGCCGAACTTCGCCAGCGTGGCCGCCTTCTCGCCCGCGCCGTCGGCCCCGGTCACCCGGATCGCCCCGATCACCTTGGCGAAGTCGGCCACGCCCAGCGTCAGCACGCCGGCGCCCACCACCGGGCCCGTCTTGTCCGCCCCCTTGTGGAGCACGGTGTAGAGGGTGGTGGTGTCCTTCCACAGGTCGAAGCCGGGGTCGTCGCGCACGACCTTCTTCCCCGCCAGGTAGTACGGCTCGCCGGCGTGCGAGAAGGGGAGCTCGTAGACCATGTACTTGGTCTTCGGGTCGCCGCCCGGCGAGAAGAGGTTGAAGATGCCGGGACCCGTGCCGGGGAGCCCGTTCCCCCAGGGGGTGAAGTCGACCGAGCCCATGAGCGAGCCGGTGTGCTCGGGGTCGGCCAGGAAGCGCTCCACGTCGTCCACGCTCACGGTGGCGTGCAGCGCCAGCTCGTGGCCGTCGGTCTTCCCCTGCTGGCGCCCGGCGTCGGGGTCGGCGGCGCCCAGCGCGAAGGGGCCCTTCATCACCTCGTCGAAGGTGATCCCCGGACCCGTGGGGGGGGCGGTGGTCTGCATGAGCGTCTCCGGAGCGAAGGGGAGCCCGGCCTCGGTGCGCCGGGACAGGTAGCGGCGGGCGTCGGCGTAGCCCTGCTCCACCAGCCGGGCGGGGGTGACGCGGCCCAGGTACAGGTCGGAGTCCAGCGGGAGCGGGTGCTCGGGGCGGATCAGGTGCAGCACGGCCGGCCGCGTCCGCCCGGCGACGGCTTCGCCGGAGGAGACGCGCCCGTTCAGCTCGGCGATCGCCGCGAAGTCCTTCACCAGCGCGCCGTTGGCCGCCATCTCCAGCATCTGCACGTACAGGTGGAGCGGCCCGCCCAGGTACCGGTCGGTGTCGCCCAGGCACCACACCAGCCACAGCTCGTCGGCGCCGCGGCGGACGGCCTCCAGCGGGTTGGCGTCCTGGGTGAACGCGGTGTCCAGGTAGAGCCGCCCGCCGATCCGCACCGGCGGCAGCAGCCCGGGGAGCGACATCGAGGCGACCAGCCAGTCGGTGTCGAGCGCCGTGTGCTCCACCACCTCCACGGTCTTGCGCGCGTAGTCGAGCACGTTGAAGGTGCCCGTGAGCCCCCGCGCGGCGCGCACGCGGGCCGGGTCGATCCCCAGGTGCGGGAAGGCGCGGCGCCGCAGCGCGTCGGAGCCGCCCATCGCCACGGCGGTGCTCTGGCGCAGGTAGTCCTCCAGCGGCAGCAGCGACACCGTGTCCATCATCTTGAGCGTCGCCCAGCGCTCGCACATCTCCGCGGGGCTCACGCCGGACAGCAGCATCGCCAGGTTCATGGCGCCGCCGCTGGTGGCGTCCATGTGGCCGAAGACCAGCCCCTCCTCGGCCAGCGCGCGCACCACGCCCGCCTGGTAGCAGACGCGGATGCCGCCGCCGGAGAGGATGAGCGAGCGGCGGGGCCCGGCGTACCCCTCGGGCGGCGCGCCCCAGGGGACGTGCGGGGCGGCCTCGCCCACCAGCGCGGGGACGGGGATGCGGTCCGCGCTCACGAGCCACCCTCCGCCTCGCCCGCCGCGACGGCGGCCGACTCGGCCTGCGCCCGCGAGACCACCTGCGTGAAGCCGACGAAGATGCGCTCCTGCTCGTGCTGCTGCCGGTCGGCCTCGGGCGCGCCGGGGGGCGGGAGCCAGTCCTCGCTGCGGGGGAGCCAGAGCACGCTCTCCATCCCCTCCGGCGCGGCGGCGGGCGGCGTCTCGAAGCTCTCGAACCAGCACTCGAAGTGGTCGTCCAGCACGCCGTGCGTCTCGGGGAAGAAGCCCGAGAAGAGCGGCGCGCCGATGTCGAGCCCGCGCAGCGCCCCGGCGCGGGGATGGTCGCCCAGGGTGATGCGCGCGTCGTCCTTCTTGAGCAGCGAGAAGCCCAGCTTGCCGGCGAAGTAGATGGAGGACTTCATCAGCAGCCCGCGGAAGCTGCACCAGTTGACGGCGCCGGCCTTCAGCGGGAGCCACGCCTTCTTCCGCTTGACCTCCACCTTCATCACCATCTTCCCGTCCAGGTCGTAGCGCGAGCTCACCCACTCGTCGCCGACCACGAAGTCCAGGTTGGCCTGGTGCTTGGGCATCCCCCAGATCCCCTTGCCGCCCTTGACGGAGACCAGGGAGGAGACGGGGAGGTCGTAGACGTACTGCCCGGTGCCGAAGGTCTTGGCTAGGAGCATGGCCAGCGGGAGGGGGACGCGGCGGCGGCCGTGCGTGCAGGCGATCCCCACGCTGTACTCGACGTACTTGCCGATGTTGGTGTGGCGGTAGTCGATCACGGTCACCAGCAGGAACGCCCGCCGGCCCCAGCGGAGCACCTGGATCTCGTTGCCGGGGATGAGCGCCTGCGCCTTCTCGGCGTCGATCGGGAACGCGGCCATGAGCGCCGGGCTCGCCTTCGACGCCACGGGAAGCTGGAACGGGATGCCGTCGACCAGCGCGTGGCGGCCGGCCAGGCGCTTGATCCGGCGGGGTATGGCCATGGGGGCCTCCTGCGGGGGATGAGGTGAGATCGGCTTCCGGCTGGGCGGAAGGCGATCGAGGGATGGAGCGGGTGGTGGTCCTGAGCGATGAGCCCGTGGGGGCGGGCGTCCCTGCGCGGATGTTCGTTCTGCCGGCGCGGGGTCAGCCGGGGCGGTCGAGCTCCTCGACCATCAGGGGGAGCACGTCCTTCCAGGCGTCCTTCCCCATGAACACGTCCAGGTGCGCGTACTTCGGGATCACGTGCAGCGTGTGGTAGCCGCCGGGGCGGTGCCCCTCGAACCACGCGTGCGTCTTCACCTGGCTGGTGTAGAGGAAGCAGCGGTTCTCCTCGCCGGCGAAGAAGGAGAAGCGCGCGTCGGTCTTCGGAGGCTGCGCGGTGAAGTCGGCGGGGAGGCGGTCGGCGTGGTCGTAGCTCACCAGGTGGCCGGCCTTCAGGCAGCGCCCGATCTGGCGGAAGAACTCCAGCGGCCCCGCGCCGAACTCGTGCGAGAGCCACTCGTGCGTCTCGTCGTTCAGGTTCTCGTGCCGCCACAGGGTGGGGAAGCCCAGCCCCCACACGAAGCTCGACCACCTGCACACGATGTTGTCGCACTCGTGGTGGGTGAGCTTCACCACGGCGTTGAGCGTCTTCGCCAGCGCCGAGGGCGGCCTGAGCCCCCACTGCGCGTCGATGTAGGGCGTGAGCCGGGCGATCACCGGCACCGCCACCCTGTGCTTGACCCGCGCGCCGAGCGGCACGATCGGGTGCAGCGACACGGCGTTGGAGACGATGGTCTTCACCTGCGGCACCAGCCCCGCCACGGCCGACATCATGAAGCTGGTGGAGCCCTGGCAGTGGATGATCGCCTTCAACTCGTCGGCGCCCGTCTCCTCCACCACCTTGCGCACGGCGGCCGGGTGGTCGAAGAGGGCGGCCTGGTCCAGCGTCCAGCGATTGGCGGGGAAGTCGATGCTGGCGCGCCAGTTCTCCATCCACACGTCGTAGCCCGCGTCGAGCAGCAGGTCCACCACGGTGTGCTTGACGGGGGCGCGGAAGATGTTGGCGCGCACCCCCGCGCCGTGCACCAGGACGACGGGGCCCCTGGTGGGCGTGCGCTCGCCCTCCACGTGAATCAGGTTCAGCTCCCTCCCGTCGTCGGCGACGAAGGGGACGATGCGGTCGGTGGTGCGGCCTGCGGGTGCCAGGGTGGGCATGGGGGGAATCTCCGGGCTGGCCTGGAGCGCACGCGGGTGCGCACGGGATGACTGGGAAGGCTCGGACGCCGCGGGGGATTGCACGGCGGGGTGAGGGGACGGTGGAAGTCCCTCACGGCGAAGGAGATGGCCTCCTCCGCCTCAAGAAGCATTCCGATGTTCGACGGGTGTTGTCTCAGAATCCAAGTCGAAGAGGAACAACAAATTGAAGAGAAACGTTTGATGGCGCAAGGGTGTCGTTGTGGGGCACGGGCGCCCCAGTCGAGACAGGCCCGCCCCGCCCGGTGCCGTCCTGATCGCCACCCCAGACCGCGGGTGGATCCCCTTTCCTGGCCCATCTCACTGGGGAGAACGACAAAAGAGGCGGCTCCCGGGAGAGCCGCTCTTTCGCTTGGACTTCCGAACTGATTTGATTCTCACACGGAGTCAACGGAGTCAACAGAGAACCCCCTTGCAGTTCTCCGTTAACTCCGTTGACTCCGTGTGAGGCTCTGGGGGTCGTGTCGACCCGGACCTGCCGTCAGTCGGCGAGCGCGGCCAGCGAGTCGTCGATCACGTCGGCGGCGGTGGCCACCTGGTCGTTGACCTTGCGGCGCAGCGACATGATGCGGTTGGGCGCCTGCGGCTCGTAGGTGCGGTTGGCCAGGAGCACCGTCCAGGTCCCCCGCTCGGGGTCGATCCACAGCGAGGTGCCGGTGAAGCCGGTGTGCCCGAAGGCGCGCTTCGAGATCCTGAGTCCCGCCCCGCCCGCGCCGACCGGGCCCGGCGTGTCCCACCCCAGCGCGCGCTTGCCGGCGCCCGGCTGGGGACGGGTGAACCGGGCGATCGTCTCCTCCTTCAGCACCCGCACCCCGTCCAGCTCTCCGCCGTGGGCCAGCATGGCGGCGAAGCGGCCCAGGTCGTGGGCGGTGGAGAAGAGCCCGGCGTTGCCGGCGATCCCGCCCAGCTTGCGGGCGGTGGGGTCGTGCACCACGCCGCGCACCGCCGCGCCGCCGTCCACCCAGGTGGGCGCGCAGGTGACGCAGTTCCGCCCCGGGACGTAGGTGGTGGAGCGCATCTTGAGCGGGCCGTATACGCGCCGGTCCAGCAGCCGGAAGAGCGGCTCGCGCGCGGCGCGCCCGGCCGCCTCCCACAGCACGATGAAGCCCACGTCCGAGTACTCCACCGCCTCGCCCGGCGCGCGCACCAGCGGGGTGCGGACCACGCGCTCGAGCGCCGCGTCGCGCGCGCCCCACGCCTCGGCGCCCGCGGGGAGCCCGGAGGTGTGCGTGAGCAGGTGGCGGACGGTCACCTCGCCCCGCTGCCCGCCGCCGCCGAACTCGGGGAGGTACTTCGACACCGGCGCGTCCAGGTCGATCTTCCCGTCCTCGTACAGCAGCATCACCGCCGTGGTGGTGGCCACCACCTTGGTGAGCGAGGCCAGGTCGTAGACGGTGCGCGCGGGGTCCACCGCCGGCATCCCGCGCCCCCACGCCAGCCTGCCGATCCCCTTCTCCACCACGCTGTTGTCCTCGCGCCCGATGGCGAGCGCCGCGCCGGGGAAGGCGCCCGCGGCCACCTGCGCGCGCACCGCCGCCTCGGCCGTCTCCAGCGGCCCCGGGGCCAGCGCGGTGCGGGCCGACGCCTCGCGCTCCACCGACGCCGCCCGGCGCAGCGACACGTGCACGGGCGACAGGGCCCGCACCGTCGCCTGCGCCGCGGGCGCGGCCACCTCCGGCGCCGCGCTCCCGAAGAGCGCGCCGGAGAAGGAGATCAGCGCGGCCGCCGCGGCGATCAGCACCGTCCTGGGATCGTGGTGTCGCTTCGGTCCCATCGTCTTCCGTATCCTGTTCCCCGGCCGTGCGGGCGCGCGAAGGCGCCGCGCGGCCGGGTAAGTTCCCGGTTGTCGAGAGCGCCGGAACGGGGTTCCGGCGGTGTAACTCGTTCTGTCAATGGGAGTTGCGAGAGTGCTACACCTTCAGGGAGCAGAGGTTTCGTACGAGCGTTCGAAATCCGGTTAGGAAGGGATTAAAAAGGGGGGAGTTCATCCGGTACGAAATTCTTAACTGAATGTCTCACACGGAGTTAACGGAGTCGACAGAGAACTGCAGGGGCTCCTCCGTTAACTCCGTTGACTCCGTGTGAGGCTTTCGGATGACTGCGGCTGGCGGACGACTTGCGATGGGGCGCCGCCGGTCACGCGAGTCCTCTCCGGCGCCTTCCAACCCGGAACGACGATGCGGAAACGGTGGAAGCTGCTGGCGGCGCTGCTGCTGGTCCTGGCGCTGGGGGCCGGCGCGGCGGTGCTGGCGCTCACGGGGAACCCGCCCGAGGAGGTGGCCGAGCTGGTGGCCGAGGGGGGCGAGAAGCTCCTGGCCGACCCGCTCCCCCCGGCGCGCGGGGCGCCCCGGGTGCTGGTGTTCGCGCTGGACGGCGTGGGCGCCGACGAGCTCGAGGCGGTGGTCCGCGGCGGGCGGGCGCCCCACATCGCCGGGCTCCTGGGCCCGCCCACCGGCGAGCCCGGCGTCTACCGCCACGCCTACGCCGTCCCGGGCGTGCTCAGCATCCTCCCCTCCACCACCTACGCGGCGTGGACCTCGCTCTTCACCGGCGAGCCGCCCGCGCGCACGGGGGTGCCGGGGAACGAGTGGTTCGCGCGCGAGGAGGACCGCTTCTACGCCCCCGCGCCCGTGTCGGCCTCGGGGTTCGGCGACGCCATGCGCGTCTACAGCGACCAGCTCATGGGCGCGGTGACGCACGCGCCCACGCTGTACGAGCGCGCCGGCGTGCGCAGCTACGTGTCGCTGGCGGCGCTGCAGCGCGGCGCCTCGCTGGTGACGGTGCCGGACCCCGGCGCGCTGGGCGAGGTGCTCGCCGGGGCGGCCCGGGGCGCCGCCGAGGGCGCGGCGGAGCGGGAGCTGTACGCGGAGCTCGACGAGAGCGCCGTCGAGAGCCTGCTGGAGACGATCGCGCGGCGCGGCCCGGCGGACCTGCAGGTGGTCTACTTCCCCGGGGTGGACCTGTGGACGCACGTGGCGCCCCGGCCGCTCTCCGACGAGCGGGCGTACGTGGAGGAGGTGGTGGACCGCGCGGTGGGCCGGGTGCTCGCGGCGTACCGGCGCAAGGGGGCGCTGGAGGGCACCTACGTGCTCTTCGTGGCCGACCACGGGCACACCCCGGTGCCGTACGACGACGCCCACTCGCTGGGCACCGACGGCGGCGACGAGCCGGCGGAGGTGCTCCGGCGGGCCGGCTTCCGCGTGCGCCCGTTCGAGCTGGAGGTGGAGGGCGGCGACCACCAGGCGGTGCTGGCGTACCAGGGCGCCATCGCCTACGTGTACCTGGCCGACCGCTCCACCTGCCCGCGCCCGGGGGACCGCTGCGACTGGCGCCGCCCGCCGCGGCTCGTCGAGGACGTGCTGCCGGTGGCGCGCGCCTTCGACGCGGCGGGCCGCACCGGGGCGGGGGTGCCCGCGCTGCGCGGCGCGCTGGACCTGGTGTTCGCGCGGGAGCCGCGCCCGCCGGGGGCCGAGGCGCTGCCGTTCCAGGTGTGGGACGGGCGGCGGCTGGTGCCGGTGGGCGAGTACCTGGCCGCGCACCCCCGCCCCGACCTGCTGCGGCTGGAGGAGCGGCTGCGCGGGCTGGCGGCGGGCCCCTGGGGCCACCACGCTGGCGACGTGCTGCTGCTGGCCCGGGCGGGGATGGAGCTGCCGCTGGAGCGGCGCTACTACTTCTCCCCCGCCCAGCACTCCTGGCACGGCAGCCCCAGCGACCAGGACAGCCGCATCCCCCTGGTGGTGGCCCGCCCCGGCGGCGACGGCCGCCAGCTGCGGGGCGTCGTCCGCCGCGCCGTGGGCGAGCACCCCTCGCAGCTTGACGTGGTCCGCCTGGTGCTGGCGCTGCTGGGGAAGGAGACGACAGAGACGGATCGCAGGTAAGCGGGCCGGCCTCACCCCGCGCGGTGGTGCCCCGCGCGACGAAACCAGGCACCGGGTGGGCCGGGCTGGCGGTTGAACCGAAGCCTCGCCGCACCGAGCCCGCGGAGTGCGCGGAGGGTGGGCGAGGCTTCCCGTGGTTCCAGCGGGTGTCTTCAGGCATCCCGCTGGAGCGGCATCACGGCGTCTCCTCGCCGGTGCTCAGGGCGTCGAGCCAGGCGGGAGGCGGGGTGCCGCTGCGCCCGTGGCCCTCGCGGACCACCTGCAGGATGCGCGCGGCGACGGCGTCGCGGCCGGCGGCCGGGATCCCCTCGGTGAGCACGGCCAGCGAGGCGCGGGCGGCGGACTCGGCGTACTCGGGCCGCCCGGCGGCGTGCTCCACGAACCACGCGTTCAGCTTGCGGCGGGTGGCCGAGTACGGCTCGCGCCCCTCCAGGAAGTTCTTCAGCCCCATGGGGCTCAGCCGGACGGCGCGCGCCACCGAGCGCAGCGACGTGGCCTCGACCGCCAGCCGCGCCGCCTCCCGGATGGCTCCGACGGGAATGCCGCTACCGGGCGAAGGCATGCGCCTCCGCGCCGGGCCGGACCCCCGCCGGGCGTCCAAACTGTGCAAGTTCCGCGGCGTTACACTCGGTAGATTAGGGCCGTCCCGTCCCGGCGACAAGGTCTCCCGCGCACCTGTCGCGCGGCGCGTTCATTTCGTACACTTCTTACACCGGCAAGGTGGCCGAGGTGGACGCGACGACGCCGAGCGAGGGGACGATGTCACGGCGCGACCGAGAGGGTGAAGTGCAGGAGACCGCGCTGCGCAACCTGGTGGCCGGCCTCCCCGAGGGAGAGCGGGAGCGCACGCTCCGCCGCCTGCTGGACGAGCTGGAGCGCCTGCACGTGGAGCACGGCGTCGACGTGCCGTACTGGATCGACCACCTGCGCGAGAAGTACCGCAAGCGGTGAGGGGGCCCGGCCCGTCGGCGGAGAGCGCCGGGCCGGACATTCCTCTGTGGTCGAAGCGTCCGCTAAAGGTCGGGGCCGCCGTTGCGCAACGGCGGCCCCGTTCCTTCTCGGCCAGGGTGAACGCACTCCATCTGTTTGCCAGGCGGCGCCGCTCCGGCCCGACAACCTCCTGCATACTGTCGACAATCCTCGCTCCAGCGCGCCGTTTCAGGAAAGGGAACAGGGTGAGCGCGGAAACGTTCCAGTCCGCATCGTGACAATCAACAAGAGTCTTTCCTTTTTTCGCTCGGTGGCGTAAAATTGGCGCTCCCTCTCCCAGGCGCCCGGCAGGTCCGGGCCCGACTCCCAGGAGAGGGTCAGTCTCCCCCGACACGCGGAACTGTCGCGTGGCTCGCTCTCGAGCAGCCGCCCGCAGAGCAGTTGTGGCCGTTGATGCCCGATGCGGAGCGTGCGCCCCGGCGCCGCCCGCCGGGTGAGCCGTTCACAGGAGGCGCGAGCCGGACCCGCCGCAGCCAGCGGCCGGGGCCGGACGCCGCGCCCCGACCCGTGGAGTCGAATCGGCATGGTCCCGCCTCGCAGCGCCCAGGTCCGCGTGCCCGCCGCGTGCTGTCGCAGCCGCGCGTGCCGGGCGGCGTGTATCTGCGGGACCCCGCCCAGCGTCCTAGCCATTCGAGCCGCGCATCCCTCGTCCGGGGGTGCGCGGCTTTCTCGTCTCCGCCGGCCGCGCGGCCGGCGGGGGTGCAGCAGAGCGGGAGACGGCCGGGGACCGCGCCTGGCAGACCGCCCAACCCAAGGGAGACCCGCATGAAGATGAAGCTGAACCTGGACGAGCTCCAGGTCGAGTCGTTCGAGACCGTTTCCGGCGAGCAGGAGCGCGGCACCGTCCACGGCCACATCACCGGCACGCGCTGCTACGACTGCACCTACAACGGCGAGTACACCTGCGACACGTGCGAGCAGAGCTGCGACTCGTGCGTGGACTCGTGCGTCTACACCTGCGCCGCCACCTGTCCGGCCACCTGCCAGAACACCTGTCCGGCCACCTGCCAGACGTGCGCGGGCCAGTACACCTGCGACGACACCTGCGGCGGGAGCTGCTACTACACCGACTGCGGGTACGACTGCTCGTACCCGATCAAGCTGTGCGGCCCGTACTACCCGCAGCCGTACTGAGCCGCTGACCCATCCGCGCGCCCGGCACCCGGCCCGGGCGCGCCATCCCACGCCGAAGGGAGCGGTCCCCGGCGCGCGTGGACGGGCCCGGTCCGCCGGGGATCGGCAGGAAGAGGCTGCGGCGGGCGACGAGCCCGGATCGGCACATCTGCATGGAGGTGCTCATGAAGATGAAGCTGAACCTCGAGGAGCTCCAGGTGGAGTCGTTCGAGACGGTGGCGGGCGAGCCGGAGCGCGGCACGGTCCGCGGCTACATCACCGGCACGCTCGGGTGCAACTGCACGGAAGACACCTGCGCCTCGTGCGAGGGGACCTGCGACACGTGCTTCAACACGTGCCCGGACACCTGCGCCAACACCTGTCCGGCCACCTGCCGGAACACGTGTCCGGCCACCTGCAACACCTGCGACGGCCAGGCGTCGTGCGTCGACACCTGCTGGGAGAGCTGCGATTTCACCGAGTGTGCCTGGGACTGCACCTTCTACCCCTGCACCCGGATGTACTGCATGTGAAGCACCCGACCTCCGGGGATTGCCACGCACGCCGAAGGAGGCCGTCCCCGGCGCGCACGCGGCGCCGGGGACGGCTCGACGACGCATCGGCCAGTCACGACCGGGGACCGCGCCCCCGCAACCCACCCGACCCGACGGAGACACCCATGAGCAAGATCCGGCTCGACCTCGACGCGCTGCAGGTGGAATCGTTCGACACCACGGGCGGCGAGAAGCGCGCGCGCGGCACCGTGCAGGGCAACATGGCCCCCGAGACGTACTACCGGTACTGCGGCACCGACTACGGCTCCTGCTTCGAGAGCGACTGCGGCGGATGCACCGACTTCGACAGCTGCTTCGGCAGCTGCGACGCCAGCTGCATGAACGGCACGTGCGGCGAGAACACCTGCCAGGCGAGCTGCAACGGCACCTGCAACTCGTGCGCGGGCCAGTACACCTGCGGCGACGCCAGCTGCTACGGCACCTGCGGCGAGTACACCTGCGACTACACGTGCGACACCTGCCTCAAGTACTGCAACACCGGCCCGTACTACGCCTGTCTCTGACCCGCCGCCGCCCCCCGGGCGCGGTCCCCGGTCGGTGAAGTGCGAGGTGCGAAGTGCGGGGTGCGAAGTGCGAGGCGGCCGCGGACGCGCGGCCTGGACCCCTGATCCGGAGGCGGCGATGCGGAAGCTCAGGCTGGACGTCGACGGGCTGCGCGTGGAGTCGTTCGACACCACGGCGGCCGAAGAGGCGCGGCGCGGCACCGTGCGGGGCAACGCCATAGCCGCCGATACGGTGGCCGCCGACACCGTGGAGGCGGACACCTGCGCGGGCGGGTGCTCGTGGGACTCCGCCTGCGCCCGGAGCTGCCCCTGGACCTGCGCCGGCGACCCGGTGAGCTGCGGCGGGAGCTGCGAGGGCAGCTGCCACACCTGCCCCGACACCTGCGGGCGCACCTGCGGCGACACGTGCGGCTACGGGTCGTGCGACACCTGCCTGTTCTACACCTGCGGCGGCTGCACCACCGAGCAGCCCGAGTACTGCTACCCGAAGTGACGCGCGCGGGCGGCGCGGGAGAGCCTTCCCCGCGCCGCCTCCGCACGCCGGGAGCAGCCGCGCCGCCCGGCCGGCGGCAGACGCGAGACGGGAGGACGCCATGCGGAAGCTGAAGCTGAGCCTCGAGGCGCTGGAGGTGGAGTCGTTCGACACGTCGTCGCTCCCCGCCGAGCCCGGGACCGTGCGCGGGCACGGCGACCCGGACGCCTGGAACGGCGAGATCGGGGAAGAGGAGGCGATCACCACCCCGCCCAGCGAGTACCGGAGCTGCAACGGCACCTGCTACGACACCTGCCCGATCAGCTGCTACGGCTCGTGCGTGCACACCTGCGAGAGCAACTGCACGCGCAACTGGACGATCTGCCCCACCGGTGTCCCGAACTGCTGCGCGTACGCCTGACCGAGGGAGGACGCCATGCCCAAGCTCAAGCTCGACCTGAACGCCCTGGAGGTGGAGTCGTTCGACACCACGCTCATGCCGCGGCGCGCCGGCACCGTGCGCGGCCACTACGACGCGGCGGCGGGCGAGCCCGTGGCCGAAACCGACTGGGAGACCTGCTGGGGGACGTGCGAGGGGGGCGAGACGTGCTGCACCCCGGGGTGCGACACCAACGAAGACAGCTGCTGGGGGACGTGCGAGATCAGCTGCTACGGCTCGTGCGTGCACACCTGCGAGAGCAACTGCACGAAGAACTACACGGTCTGCCCCACCGGCTTCCCGGTCTGCTGCGCGATCGGCTGACGGCCCCCACGGAGGAGGAATTCCATGCGCAAGCTGAGGCTGAAGCTGGACGCGCTGCGGGTGGAGAGCTTCGAGACCGCCGCCGCGGCGCCGCGGGAGGCCGGGACCGTGCACGGGCACGCCCGCCCCACGCGGCAGCAGCAGACCTGCGACCTCACCTGCGAGGGCGACGGCTGCCCGCTCAGCGGCTACGGCTCGTGCCAGCCCGACACCTGCGAGGAGTGCACGGCCTCGCCGACCGTCTGCCCCACCGGCGTCCCGATCTGCTGCATCGCCTGACCCGCAACGCGCCCCGGCCGGAGCACGGCCGGGGCGCCTCTCTACCGGAGGACGCGATGAAGAAGCTGAAGCTGGCGCTCGAGCAGCTGGAGGTCGCCTCGTTCGAGACCGCGGACGAGCCGGACGGCGCCGAGCCGGAACGCCTGCTGCTGAGGACGCCCCTGTGCTCGGCGATCGACGCCTGCCCCACCCGGCTCTGCGACACCAGCCGCTGCTGACCACCGGGCCACGGAGGACGCCATGCCCAAGCTGAGGCTGGAGCTGGAGGCGCTCGCGGTGGAGTCGTTCGACACCGCGCCCGCGGCAGGCGGCGCGGGGACGGTGCGCGGCCACGCCGAGGCCGTGCCCGCGGACGAGATCGACTGCAGCCGCTGCCCGACCTGCGACGCGAGCTGCCGGACGTGCGAGCTCCAGGACACCTGCTGGCAGACCTGCGCCGCCAGCTGCCAGGGTTCGTGCGACTCGTGCACGCTCTGCCAGGAGATCACCTGCGCCACCAACTGCCTGCGCACCTGCCAGGTCGACTGCACCTCGCCGGGCGCCGGCTGCGCCGCCGAGGACGTGGCCTACGGGTACTGACGGCGCCGGACCCGGCCCCACTTCCCGCGCGGCGGGCCCGCGCGGGCGAACCACCACTTTCCCACCGGAGGGACCCATGGAGAAGCTGAGGCTGGACCTCGACGAGCTGGCGGTGGAGTCGTTCGCCACGGAACGGGCGGACGCCGGCGAGGGGACCGTGCTCGCCCACCAGAACACGATCAACCACGGGCACTCGTGCCAGCGCACGCCGTGCTGCCCGGACACCTTCCAGGTCACCTGCACCTGCGCCTGAGAGGGCGGCCGCGCCGGGCGAGGGACGCGCCTCGCCCGGCGCTCCTTTTCCCCCCGCAGCGGAGGACGCCATGGAGAAGCTGAAGCTGGATCTCGACGAGCTGGCGGTGGAGTCGTTCGCCATCGACGCCGTGGAGGCGGCCGGGGGCACCGTGCTCGCCCACCAGAACACGATCGACCACGGCCATTCGTGCCGGCGGACGGGGTGCTGTCCCGAGACGGCCGACGTCACCTGCTGATCCGCCGCTCCCACTTCGCCGCCGGGCCGGCACAGGTGGCGGGGGGCCGGGTGGGACGACCGCCCGTCGCGCGGCCCGGTTCGGGGAGGGCGCCGCCGCCCTCCCTTCACCCCCCTTCGATGGGAGGAGACCATGAGCAAGCTGACGCTGGACCTGGACTCGCTGCGGGTGGAATCCTTCGACGCGGCGCCCGCCGAGGTCGTGGTCGAGGACATGAGCCATACGCTGCGCATCACCGGCAACTGCATGACCTGCTACCAGACCTGCTGAGCGCCCCGGCGCGGAAGCGCGGAGGGAGAAGCGAGGCCCTCCGCGTTCTCCGCGCGAGACCCTCGGGCCGGCCGGGCGGGGGACGCCCCCTCCCGGCGCCTCCCGTCCCCGCACCGGAGGACCGTCATGGAGAAGCTGAAGCTGGACTTCGACGAGCTGGCGGTGGAGTCGTTCGCCGCCGCGGACGGCGTGGAGCCCGGGGGGACCGTCCGCGCGCACGACCTGGCCCCCACGAACTACACGCTCTACGCCGCCTGCACCTGCTACCGGAGCTGCGTTTACACCGCCTGCCCGGCCGACTGCGCCTGACGCGCGGTCCGGACCCGGATCGGCACGGGAGCAGGGGGGACTGCACCGCCCGGCCCGCGCCCGCCGGGGCGCGGGCCGGCGCATCGTCGCCGTCGCGGTCCGGAGCACGGCCGCCAGGTGCGGGAAAGCGAAGAACGGGTTATCTTTAACGTCCTGGCCGGAAACGGGGACCCGCGCGCGGGAAGCGTCCGCGGGACCGTGCCCGCCCCGGCCTCGTCCCCGCCGCCGCACGTCCGCGGCGGCCTGGCTCTGGAGACCTGAAGCGATGCCCCCCACTCAGCCGGCGGACATCCCGCCGCTCAGAGAGGCCTTCCAGCAGTTCCTGCGGCTGCTGCGGGTGATCCGCCCGTACTGGACGCCGCTGCTCAAGGGGATGGCCCTGGGGCTGGTGCTGGGCGTCTTCGGGATGGTGACCCCCTACCTCTCCAAGCTGCTGATCGACGAGGTGTACCCCTCGCGCAACCTCACGCTGATGCACGTGCTGGTGCTGGGGATCCTGTCGGTCTCCATCGCGCAGGCCGTCATGGGGGCCATCCGCGGCTATTTCACCACCTTCACCACCAGCCACCTGGCCAACGCCACCAGCCTCCTCTTCTTCAACCACCTGCAGCACCTGAAGGTGCGCTTCTTCGACGAGCACCGGGTGGGCGAGATCATGAGCCGCTTCGGCGACGTGAGGAACTCGCTGAACAGCGTCTCGCGCGTCTTCGAGACCCTCTTCGTCAACGGCGTCTACCTGTTCATCGTGCCGCCCTTCCTCTTCCTGCTGCAGTGGAAGCTGGCGATCGTGGCGCTCATCACCATCCCGCTCACGGTGGCGCTCACCACGCTGTCGGCGCGGGTGCTCAGGCGCTTCTGGAAGAAGAGCGCCGAGGCCTACGCCGACCTGGGCGCCTACCAGGTGGAGGTGCTCTCGCACATCCGCACGCTCAAGGCGATGGCGATGGAGCACCACATCTACAGCCGGGTGAGCGGGCAGATCCAGAACGCGCTGCAGGTGCAGCTCAAGGCGGGCGGCTACGGCCAGGTGTTCGGCACCCTGAACGCCGTCATCCGCTCGGGGGGCACGGCGCTCTTCACCTGGTACGGGTGGACGCTCATCATCGGCGGCGAGATGAGCCTGGGCGACTACATCGCCTTCACCGCCTACATGGGGTACCTGTACAACCCGCTGCAGTCGATCACCGGGCTCTTCTCCGACTTCCAGCAGACGGCGGTGAACCTGGGGCGCATGTTCGAGTACCTGGACAGCCCCGTCGAGCAGGACCCCGCCATCTCCTACGCGCCCCCCGCCCCGATCGCGCACCCGATCGAGGGCGACATCCGGCTGAGGGACGTCTGCTTCGGCTACTCGGCCGAGAAGCGGGTGCTGCACGACGTGAACCTGCACTTCCCCCGGGGCGCCATCACCGCGGTGGTGGGCCCGAGCGGCGCCGGGAAGAGCAGCCTGCTGAGGCTGGTGACGCGCATGGAGGAGCCCGACTCGGGGCAGGTGTTCGTGGACGGGATGCCGGTCACCGCCATGCCGCTGGCCGACCTGCGCCGCCAGGTGTCGGTGGTGTGGCAGGAGTTCAGCCTGATGCAGGGCACCATCTGGGAGAACCTGACGCTGGGCGCTCCCGAGCCCTCGCTGGCGCGGGTGGAGGACGCGGTGCGGCTCTGCCGGCTCGACTCGCTGGTCCGCGACCTCCCCGAGGGGTACCAGACCAGCGTGGCCGAGTGGGGCGCCACCCTCTCGGGCGGGCAGCGCCAGCGGATGGCCATCGCCCGGGCGCTGATCCGCGACGCGCCGGTGCTCCTGCTGGACGAGGCCACCTCCAACATCGACATGCAGACCGAGACGGAGATCCTGCGCGACCTGTTCACGCGGCTGGAGAACAAGACGGTGCTCTTCGTGACCCACCGCGTGCAGACCGCCGCGCTGGCCGACCAGATCTGCGTGATCGAGGCGGGCCGCGTGGTGGGCGTGGGCACCCACGCCGAGCTGATGAAGGACAACGAGGTCTACCGCCAGCTGCAGGGCGGCGTCGTCGTCGACGACAGCCGCCGCCCCTTGCGCGCGATCCCGCAGAACTGACAACGGCAGTGCCCAGTGCGCAGTGCCCGGTGCCCAGGAACGACGGCACCTCCGCGCTGGCTCTCCTGGGCACTGGGCACTGGAACCTGGGCACTTTCATGGCTGCCGCCGCCGAGAAGGCCGACAAGAACGTCATCCCGCTGCGCCTCCCCCACATCGGGGACGAGGGGCAGCCGGGCGCCCGCTTCGTCAAGCGCGCCGTGGGGCTCACCCTGTCCACCCTGTTCGGGCTGGTCGCGGCGGGGCTCCTGGTGGCGTCGCTGGTGAGCATGGACGTGACCGTGAAGTCCACCGGCGTGCTGGAGCCGGTGAAGATCTACCCCGTG
Organism: Longimicrobium sp.; assembly: GCA_036389795.1. Lineage (NCBI taxonomy): Bacteria > Pseudomonadati > Gemmatimonadota > Longimicrobiia > Longimicrobiales > Longimicrobiaceae > Longimicrobium > Longimicrobium sp. Next base: position 14,897 of record DASVWD010000206.1, on the reverse strand, counting down.
CGCGCCATGGAGTCGGGGCCGGTGCGCGAGGTGCTGGTGCAGACCGGCGACACCGTGGCGGCGGGGCAGGTGCTGGCGCGGCTCGACACGCTGCAGCTGGCCGCCTCGCTGGCGCAGCTCGAGGCGCAGTACCGCTCCACCGACATCGACCGGCGCCGCTCGGCCAGCGCCGACCCGCTGGAGCGGCGCCGGCTCTCGCAGCGCGGCGAGCAGTCGGCGGCCCGGCTCTCCACCGCGCGGGCCACGCTCAGGCAGCGGATGGTGGAGTACGACCTGGGCACCAACCTCGACTCGCTCCTGCAGTTCTACCGCCCCGGGAGCCACGTGGCCCTGGACCAGGCGGTGGGCGAGGTGCGCGCCGCCGAGGCCGAGATGCGCCTCTCCGGCTCCGAGGCCGCCCTGCAGGACCTCACCAGCTTCGACCGGGCCAAGCTGGGCGCGCAGATGGACCAGCTCTCCGCGCAGATCGCCGCGGCGCGCGAGCGGATGGGGCGCCTGGTGCTCACCTCGCCGATCGACGGGGTGGTGCTCACCGAGCGCATCGAGCGGCTCCCGGGCGCGTTCGTGCGCGAGGGCGACCAGATCCTGGAGGTGGCCAACCTGCACGACTGGCGGGTGCAGCTCACCGTCAGCGAGCGCGACGTGCACAAGATCGAGGTGGGCGACTCGGTGAAGGTGGAGGTCCAGGCCTTCAACCAGGCCGAGCGCGAGATGCTGGGCGGCCGGGTGGTGTACGTCTCGCCCGAGCCGGCGAGCGCGCAGGGGCAGGGCGGCTCGGGGGGCGCGGCCGCGGCCCAGGCGGCGCCCGCGGCGGGGCCGGGGACGTACCGGGTGATCGCCGCGCTCAACGAGGCCGAGATCGAGCGGATGGGGCTGGAGAAGTTCCGCCGCGGCTACTCGGTGCGCGGCCACATCATCACCAGGAGCGGGCGCATCCTCACGCTGCTTTGGAACTACCTGACCGAGAAGCTGGAGAGTTGACGGATACGAGCGTGGAGGCGCCGGCGGAGGCGCCCGCACCCCCGGCCCCGTTCGAGCCGCCGGCGTGGGTGCGCGACGAGCTGGGCGGCGCGACGGGGAAGGGGATCCGCATCGCGGTGATCGACAGCGGGTGGGACCGCACCTGTCCCGACCCGCGCGTGCTCCCTGGCGTGGGCCTGGTGGACCCCGCCGACGACCTGGCGATGCTGCGGACCGACGACGACCACGACCGCGTGGGCCACGGCACCGCCTGCATCAACCAGATCCTGCGCATCGCCCCCGACGCGCGGGTGCACCCGGTGCGCGTGTTCGGCGGCGACCTGGAGACCTCGCCGGGGACGCTGCAGGCCGGCATCCTCTGGGCCATCGAGCAGGGGGTGCAGGTCATCAACCTGAGCCTGGGCACCACGCTCGAGGGGACGCTGCACCCGCTGTACGCCGCGTGCGAGCGCGCCCGGCGCCAGGGGATCGTCGTGGTGGCCGCCGGCCACAACTCGCGCTCCTGGAGCTACCCGGCGATCTTCGAGAACGTGATCGGCGTCTCGGCCGAGCGCTTCGAGAGCCCCTACGAGTACCGCTACCTCCCTGACGAGGCGATGGAGTGCCAGGCCTGGGGGGTGGAGCAGCCCGTGGTGTGGCTGCGCGGCGAGCAGGTGGTGAAGCACGGCACCAGCTTCGCCGCGCCGAACATCGCCGGGATCGTGGCGCTCTTCCTGGAGCGGTACCCGGGGGCCACGCTGGAGCAGGTCCGCGAGCTGCTGCGGAAGCACGCCCTGAGCGTGATCCCCGCGGACGTGTCGTCCCAGGATCTGCTCGTGCCGCGGGCGGGCTTCTCCCTCGACCAGGTGCCGCGGCTCGCCGAGGGCTACCTGGAGCGCAGCAGCCCGCGGGAGCGCGAGATCGAGCGGCGGATCGAGGCGGAGATCGCGCCGCGGATCCGGGGTGCGGGCTTCGTGACCAGGCCGGACTTCCTCGTGCTCACGCACTGGAAGAGCCCGCGCTCGAAGAAGCGCTGCGAGACGAACGCCGAGTCGTACGTCGAGGAGACCACCCGGCTGGCGTTCGCCGCCCGCGACGAGCGGCTCCGGATCGGGATCCTGCGGCTGCTGGAGGGCGTGGAGTGGGCGACCGCGTCCGTGCTCCTCCACTTCGGCGCCCGCGACCGGTACCCGATCTTCGACTTCCGGGCGCTCTGGTCCCTCGGCTTCGACACGCCGCCGGCCTGCAGCTTCCCGCTCTGGTGGAGGTACACGCTCACCTGTCGCCAGCTGGCGTCGCGCGCCGGGGTGTCGATGCGCGACCTGGACCGCGCGCTGTGGGAGTTCGCCAGGCAGAACCAGCCGCGCGGGCCCGCGCCGGCGAAGTGATATGATCCCACGCCGTCGAGCATTCTTCTGATTCCAAACAGATCGGGATCACGCGGAGAAACAGAGGAACGGAGGACTTCGGTTCTCTGTTCCTCTGTTTCTCCGTGTGAGGCTTTTCGGGACCGGCGTCCGCGAGGTGGTATGACCGCCTCGTGGTCCCGGCGCTCAATCCTGCCGCAGCCCGATTTCGAAGATACGCACCGTGCTCGTGGCGCCCGTCGCCGGGTCGCTCGTCTCCACGCGGGCGTCGACCTCGCGGACGCGCCAGCCGGCCAGGTGCATGCGGCTGTGGAACTCGCCGGCGTGGATGCGCCCCGGGTCGGCCAGCAGCACGCGCCCGCCGGGGGCGACCAGCCGCGGCAGCAGCTCCACCAGCGCCAGGCCGTTGCGCAGCTCGTAGAGCACGTCCGCCGCGAGCACCAGCCCGAAGCGCCCCGGCGGCGCCTGCCGCCAGTCGAAGAGCGCGGTGCTCAAGGGGGCCACGCCGTTGCGCTCGGCGTTGGCGCGGGCGAAGCGCAGCGCGTCGGCGTAGTAGTCGGTGGCCAGGGGGTCGCGCCCCAGCCACCGGAGCGCCAGCGACGGGAGGGCGACGCCGCACCCCAGCTCGATAATCGGCTCCCCGGCGGGCGGGTGGTCCAGCAGGTGCCGGGCGAGGCCGCGCGCCGAGGGCCACAGCTCGGCCCAGTAAGGGAGCCGCTCGTCCGCCTCGAACTCGGCGGGGTCGATCAGCAGGTCGGGCGCGCGGGGAAGGAGCACGTCGGCCGCGAAGCCGCCGTGCTCGAACCGCTCCTCGCGCACCTCGACCTCCGCGCGCAGCTCGCGCTCCAGCGCGCCCTCCGTCCCCCGCTCCGTCTCCATCCGCGCCGCCTCCTCGCCATTGATCCGAATCTTCCCCGTTGACAGGGAGCCGCGAAGCGCGTACCGTTGGGCCGGAGCTGTACGGTGTGTCCACTCCTGTCCCGGTTTGCCTGCGATGATGCCGATCTCCCGCCGTTCTGCCCGGAGGCCCCGGCCGGAGGCCGCGCGGCTGTCCGCGCTCCTCTACGGCTTCGCGCACGTCCTGGACTTCGGCGGGGCGTTCGCCCGCGACCGGGGGCGCTTCTCCGGGGGCTTCGCCGCCGACGCCAGGGCGATCCGCGGCGACTGGGAGCGCGCGCTCGGCGGTGCCGCGGGGCTCGCCGATGAGCAGGCGTCGTAGGGGCGACACCGCCGTCAGGAGAAGGGAACAGCCGGGCTCCCCGATACGTCCGCTCACAAGCAGCCTCCGCTCGCCCAGCCGGCGCGGGCGGAGGCTGTCGAGCGCCAGGAGGAGCTGTTCCCGGCCCAGGTCCAGGTCCGCGCCGCAGCGTTCAGCGGGCCGCTCCCCCATCCCCGCCTCCTCCGCGAGTACGACGTGGTGCTCCCCGGGCTCGCCGAGCGGATCGTCGGCAACGCCGAAAGAGAGGCCCGGCACCGGCGCTCCATCGAGAGCGGACTGCTGCGGCTGTCGTACGCCGGACTCGCGAGCGGGACCCTGGTGGTCCTGGTCACCCTGGTCGGGGGGATCCTGCTCCTGTACGCGGGGAGGAACATCGGCGGGCTGGCCGCGCTGACCGCCGCCCTCGTCGCACTGGTGGCGGCGTACCTGGGCCGGAGCACCCGGCCGCCCGCCGACGCCACCGCCGCGAAGGAGGAAGACGAGCCGTCGCCCGTGACGTCGTGATCGAGGATCCGGTCCCCGTCGTCCGTTCATCCGTTCCGCCTTCGTTCCGCCGTATCTTCTTGCCACTTCGGAGCGCCGGAGGGTAGTTTCCATCCGCGAGGGTGACCTCTCCCACCCTCGCTCGCCCGGCCGTTCGGCCCCGGGCGACCCCCGCGGCTTCCGCACCCTGCACGTGCGCAGATCGTTCGAGCGCCGGCTCCGGCGCGCCCTGCTGCTGTTCTCCATCGTCCCCACGCTCCTGCTGCTGGGCGTGGGCACGTACGCCGTCTCCCGCACCTTCACGCTCTCCGACCCCGTGGCGGCGTGGGATCGGGTGGCCCGGAGCGGCGGCCGCCTGATCGAGCGCGCCGAAGCCTCGGGCGACCCCGCGCTGGCGGCGGCCGCGCGCGCGCACCGCGACGAGCTCTCCGACTCCGTCACCCACGCCCGGCGCTGGGAGTACCTGCTGCGCCGCGCGCTCCTCCTCCTCCCCCTGCTGACGCTGCTGCTGGGCGGGGTGCTGGCGCTCCTGGCGCACCGGGCCGCGCGGCGGATGGGGCGGCGCCTCTCGCGGCCGGTGGACGAGCTGGCCGGGTGGGCCGGGATGGTGGCGCGCGGCGAGCCGCTCCCCGAGCCGGCGCCGGGCGAGGCCGAGCAGGGCGAGTTCGGCGTGCTGCGCGCCGCCTTCCGCGGGATGCAGGCCGAGCTGGACGCCTCGCGGGCGCGGGAGCTGGAGGCCGAGCGCGCGCGCACCTGGGTGGCCATGGCGCGGAGCGTCGCCCACGAGCTGAAGAACCCGCTCACGCCCATGCGCCTGGCCGTGCGCACGCTCCAGCGCGCGGGGACGGCCACGGAGCCGGGGCGCGAGGCGCTGGAGGTGATCGCGGCCGAGAGCGGGCGGCTGGAGGAGCTGGCGCGCTCGTTCGCGCAGCTCGGCCGCCTCCCCGAGGGGCCGCCCGCCGAGGTGGACCTGCGCGAGCTGCTGGAGTACCTGCTGCGCACCCATCTCCCGCCCGAGGTGCAGCCTCGCCTCAGGGTGCCGGTCGACCTCCCCACGGTGCAGGGCCACCCCGACGCCCTCGCGCGCGTCTTCGCCAACCTGCTGCTGAACGCAGCCGACGCGGTGGGCGGCCGGGGCGCGGTGGACGTGGTGGCCCGCGCGGCGAACGGCTTCGTGGAGGTGCGCGTGCTCGACAGCGGCCCGGGGATCGCGCCCGAGCACCTGGAGCGCATCTGGGAGCCCGACTTCACCACCAAGTCGCGCGGGACGGGGCTGGGCCTGGCCCTCGTCCGCCAGACGGTGCAGGCGCACGGCGGCCGCGTCGCCGCGCGCAACCGCCCCGAGGGCGGCGCCGAGTTCCGCGTGCTCCTTCCCGTCACCCCGGAAACATCCCTGGCCGGCCGGGCGTAGAAGGCGCCGCCTCGCAAGCGCCCCTTCCCCCGAGCCCCGCGCGCGATGTCCGCCTCCATCCTGATCGTCGACGACGAGCCCAACATCCGCCGCATGCTGGGCGCCCTGCTGCGCGCCGAGGGGTTCCGCACGCGCGAGGCGGGGAGCGGCAGGGGCGCCCTGGCCGAGGTGCTGGCCGACGAGCCCGACGCGGTGCTGATGGACCTCTACATGGACGACGACGGCGGGCTCGACGCGCTGCCCAGGCTGCTGGACGCGGCGCCCGACCTGCCGGTGGTGATGATGAGCGGCCGCGCCACCCTCTCCGACGCCGTGCACGCCACCCAGCTCGGCGCCTTCCACTTCATCGAGAAGCCGCTCACCCCCGAGGCCGTCCTCCTCACCCTGCGCTCCGCGCTGGAGCTGAGGAAGACGCGCGAAGTCAACCGCGCGCTCCGCGCCGAGCTGGCCGGCGCCGACGAGATGGTGGGGCGCGCCCCCTCGGTCCAGAAGGTGCGCGAGCTGATCGCCCGCGTGGCTCCCACCGACGCGCGCGTGCTGATCACCGGCGAGTCGGGGACGGGAAAGGAGATCGCCGCCAGCCTGATCCACGGGCGGTCGCAGCGCGCGCAAGGGCCGTACGTGCGCCTCAACTGCGCCGCCATCCCCCGCGACCTGGTGGAGTCGGAGCTGTTCGGCCACGAGAAGGGCGCCTTCACCGGGGCCACCGAGCGGCGACGGGGGCGCTTCGAGCTGGCCAGCGGGGGGACGCTCTTCCTGGACGAGATCGGCGACCTCAGTCCCGAGGCCCAGGCCAAGCTGCTGCGCGCGCTGGAGGCCGGCGAGGTGGAGCGCGTGGGCGGCTCCGAGCCGATCCCCGTGGACGTGCGCATCCTGGCCGCCACCCACCGCGACCTCCGCGCCGAGGCGGCCGCCGGGCGCTTCCGCGAGGACCTGTTCTTCCGCCTGCACGTGATCCCCCTGCACCTGCCGCCGCTCCGGGAGCGGAAGGAAGACATCCCCCTCCTGGTGGAGCACTTCCTCGAGCGCAGCCGCAGGCGCACGGGGCTGCGCCCGCCGCGGCTCGCGCCCGCCGCGCTGGACGCGCTGGCCCGCCACTCGTGGCCGGGGAACGTGCGCGAGCTGGCGAACATCCTGGAGCGGCTCTCCATCCTGCACGCCGGCGCCGAGGTGGGCCCCGCCGAGATCCGCGCGCTCCTCCCCGGCGGCGGCCAGGCGGCGGGGCGGGCCGCCGCGTACCGCGAGGACGACGAGCGCACCCTCGCCGACCGGCTGGACGACTACGAGAGAGAGCTGCTCACCGGCGCCCTCGACGCCGCGGACGGGAGCATGGCCGAGGCCGCGCGCCGGCTGCGGACCGACCGCGCCAACCTCTACCGGCGGATGCGGCGCCTCGGCATCGTGCGGTGACACCTGCGTCGCTCCCGCGCGTCGTTTCGACACGCGCGGCGGCGCCCGGCGCGGGCGCCTTCCCGTCCAAGTCTTTCGCCGATAAGATGATGCGCGTTTCGCCGCGCCGGGCATGCCCCCTGCCCCAGGGCGGGCCCGCGAACCGCTGGCGGACGTTCTTTCCCTACCCGGAGGTATCCATGCGCAGGCACGCGCTCCCGCTCCTGCTCACGCTTCTCCTTCCCGCCCTCCCCGCCGCCGCGCGGGCGCAGGACACCATCCCGCGCGCCGAGGCGCTCCGGCGGCTCCCGCCCGGGATCGCCGAGCGGGTGGTTGGCCTGTACAACGATCCCGGCACCGTGCGCCTCACCGGCCCCGCGCGCATTGCGGCGGGGAGCACGGTCACGGGCGACGTGGCCGTGCTGGACGGTTCGCTGGTGGTCGCCGGCCGCGTGCGGGGCGACGTGGTGGTGATCAACGGCGACCTGGAGCTGCGGGACGGCGCCGAGGTCACCGGCGACGTCACCGTGGTGGGCGGCGCCGCCACCGGGTTCGAGCGCGCCCGCGTGGGTGGCGAGCTGCTGGCCTACGCCGAGCGGCTGGACTACGTGCGCCGCGGCGAGCGCATCTACGCCGACGTCGACCGCCCCGACGGCCGGGACGCCGGTCGCGACGCGGGGCGAAATGCCGGCCGCGACGAGGAGGCGCGCGAGGACGAGGCGCGCCGCGGGGGGGACTGGGAGGAGGCCGACGACGACGGGTGGACGATCGAGCGGCGCAGCCGCCGCGGGCGCGCCGACTTCATCGTGGCCACGGGGAACGCGTACAACCGCGTGGAGGGGCTGCCGATCACCTTCGGGCCGGTGTTCGAGACGGCCGGCTCCAACCCCTTCCGGCTGCGGATCATGGGGATCTTCCGCACCGAGACGGGGCCGGAGCTGGGGCCCGAGCGCTGGGGGTTCGAGGCGCGCGCCGAGCAGTTCCTGGGCGGCCGCCGGGCGGCGCGCCTGGGCGGCACCTTCTTCCGCCGGATCGACCCGATCGAGGACTGGCACCTGAGCGACCTGGAGAACGCGCTCTCCACCTTCTTCCTGCACCGCGACTACCGCGACCACTACCGCCGCGAGGGCGGCAGCGTCTACGCGCGGGTGGACCCGGCCGGCTCGCCGCTCTCCTCTACCCTGGAGCTCAGGCTGGAGAAGCACCGCCCGGTGGAGGCGGGGAGCCCCTGGTCGCTCTTCAACAACGACGACCCGTGGCGCCTGCAGCCGCTCGCCGCCGGCGGCACGCTCAACTCGCTGGCGCTCACCACCCGCATCGACACCCGCAACGACGAGCGCGACCCCTCCGACGGGTGGCTCGTGCGCGCCGAGGTGGAGCGCGCGCTCGAGGCCGAGCTGGGCGGGCTGACGGGGGTGGAGATCGTGCCGGGGATCGGCGACGAGCCCGTGGAGATCCCCTTCATCCAGCGCGACTACGGCCTCTTCACCCATGGGATGATCGACCTGCGGCGCTACAACCGCATCAGCGCGTCGTCGCGGCTCAACCTGCGGCTCCTGGCGGGCGGCGCGCTGGGCGGCGCCGCGCTCCCGCCGCAGCGGCAGCACGCGCTGGGCGGCGAGGGGTCGCTCCCCGGCTACGGCCTCTTCTCGCAGGACTGCGGCGCCCGCGAGCGGCGGGTGGACCCGCGGCCGGCCGACCCGAACAGCGCCCTCTTCTTCCCCGCGTACGGCTGCGACGGCTTCGTGCTGGGGCAGGTGGAGTACCGCGGGACCCTGAGCTTCCGCATGGACGTGGGCCACTGGGGCGACGACGACGAGTGGGACGGCGGCGACGACGACTGGCGCCGCTTCGACGCCGACTTCGCCTGGGTGCTCTTCGCCGACCTGGGCCGCGGCTGGACCCACCACGACGAGTTCGAGGACACCGAGACGGTGGCCGACGTCGGCTTCGGGCTCCTGTTCGGCCGGCTCGGCGTGTACCTGGCCGTCCCCGTGGTCGACGTCGACCGCGGGGGCGAGGGCGTGAACTTCTTCATCCGGCTCGACCCGCGCTTTTGACCCCGCGCGCGCTCCGGGCCCCGCTCGCGCTGCTGCTGCTGGCGGCGCTGGCGGGGCCCGCACCGGCCCAGCAGCGGCGGCCGCTCACCCTGGAGGTGGGCGGCCCGGCCGAGCGCTGGCGCCCGGTGGTGCGCATGGACGGGGTGCTGCGCGACCGCTCGCTGCAGGAGGCGCTCAGGTCGGGGCTGCCGCTGCGCTTCCACTTCCGGGTGGAGCTGTGGCGCAAGGACGTGATCGACGAGCAGGTGGACGCGCGCGAGATCTCCCGCGCCATGCTGCGCTCGCCGCTGGGCGAGGGGTACACGCTGGAGGACGGGCGCACCGAGCGCGCGTACCCCACGCTGGCGGCCACCGAGGCCGCGCTGGAGGAGGCGTTCCAGCCCCCGGTGCGGCCGGAGCGCACAGGGAGGTACTACTACCTGGCGCGGCTGGACGTGGAGACGCTCTCGCTCTCCGACCTGGAGGAGCTGCGCCGCTGGCTGCGCGGCGAGGCGCGCCCCGCCGTGGCGGGCGAGAAGCCGGTGGGCCGCGCCGTGGAGCGGGGCCTGCGCCGCTTCGTCGTGCGCCTGCTGGGCCTGCCCGCCAGGCGCTACGAGGTGCGCAGCCGCTCGTTCACGGTGCGGTGAAGAGAGTTCTGATGGAGCTGAAGAGATGCCGAGGGAAGTACCCGTTGAAGAGGTTGCGTGTGATTTCACCGCGTACGTGAATCAGGTGATGGACAGCGGCGAGAGCATCGTGCTGACGAGAGGCGGGCAACCGGTCGCGGAGCTGCGGCCGGTCTCTCGCGATGTGACGTTCGGCGAGTTGCCGGCGCTTTTCGATTCGTTGCCGCGGTTGGACACGGAGGAGGCGGAGGCATTCGCCGCCGACATCGAGGCTGCCCGGGTCTGGCTGAACGGCATTCCGCTACTCGATCCGTGGGAAGATTGATCGATTCGAGAAATCCTCTATCAGTGGCAACCGCCGGGTGCCTCGTGCTGGCCCGGCGGTTCCGTTTTCCGCGATGATCAGCCGCCGTGCCTCACCAGCGGGTCCTGTGCCGCGTGGACGATGGCGACGATGTGCAGGACGATGCCGGGGACAATGCATGCCATGTAGCCGATGATGGTGCCGATCAGCAGGGCGATCCCGATCCCCACCTCGCCCTTGTACATCTGCCCCACGCCGGGGAGGAAGAAGCTGAGCAGCGCGGCGACGGCCGGGTCGTGGCGCTTCGGCGGCGCGTAGTAGACCGGCTGGGCCTGGTACTCGGCGGGCGCCGGGAGCACGGGCCGCGGGACACCGCAGTGCGGGCAGTTCGAGGCTTCGCTGCTCACCTGCTTGCCGCACTCGCGGCAATACATCAGGGCCATCGGAGAGGTTCTCGCGTGAGGCTGGGAGGAGGGCCGAGGGAGGAGATGAACGGACCACGCCCGGCGGACAGGAAAATAACGACGCCGTGTCCCAGTCGCTATGTGACGTTTCGCACGCTGCGCCTCACGCCGCGATCCGGCACCCGCGCTCCCGGGCGAGCTCCGCGACGACCTCGGGATGGTCGCGGAGCACGCGCAGCAGGGTGTCGGCGGTCTTGTTCTGGAAGATGGTGCCTCGCTCCCAGCGGACCACCGTCTTGGCGCCCGCGCCGATCAGGCGCTCCAGCCCGGCCTGCGACAGGCCGTACTTGCGGCGGATCTCCCGGATCTCCTCCGGCATGAGCAGCCCGTCCTCCCGGCGAACCGCGGCGGATGCGCGGCGCAGCGCCTCGTCGCCCATGTCGCCGGTGTAGAACGTCTCGCCGCACGTGCCGCACCGGTAGAACTCGTCCTCGATCGTCACCGTGCGATCCGCGATCGAGGCCCTGCGCGGCTCTGTTACCAGCGGCGCTTCGCCTTCGCACAGGTAGCACACTTCCACCAGCTTCATTTGCGGTACCTCGCCCGACTCGTGTGAAGTGGACTAAGTGGACGATGCATCATAATCACCGCTCTCCCGTCACGCCAGCAAAAAGACTTTTCTCACGCAGAGTCAACAGAGAAACACCTCTGCTGACTCTGCTGATACCAGTTTGCAGAGGATCGTTCGGGTATAGGTCCTGAAAAATCTCACACAGAGACACAGAGACACAGAGACACAGAGGCACAGAGAAAAACGAAGCCCTTCGGTTCTCTGTTCCTCTGTGTCTCTGTGTGATTTCGATCTGTTCGGAATCAGAACAATGCTCTGCAACGTGGTATGACTCTGCGTGAGGCTAACCGATTTTCCCGATGACAAATGCAAGGGCCGCCTCGCGAGAGGCGGCCCCGTTGCGTGTGGAGAAGCGGCCGGCCGTCACACGTTCGCGTACTCCTCGATGGGGACGCAGGCGCAGATCAGGTTGCGGTCGCCGGCGGCGTTATTCACGCGGCCCACGTGCGGCCAGAACTTGCGCTCGCGCACCCACGGGGCGGGGAAGGCCGCCCGCTCGCGGCCGTACGCGTGGCTCCACTCGTCGGCCGTCACGGCGCCCATGGTGTGCGGCGCGTTCTTGAGCGGGTTGTCGTGCCGGTCCAGGATCCCCAGCTCGATCTCGCGCACCTCCTCGCGGATGGCGATCATCGCCTCGCAGAAGCGGTCCAGCTCGGGGAGCGGCTCGCTCTCGGTGGGCTCGATCATCAGCGTCCCCGCCACCGGGAAGCTCACCGTGGGCGCGTGGAAGCCGTAGTCGATCAGCCGCTTGGCCACGTCCTCCACCTCGATCCCCGCCGACGCCTTGAGCTGGCGCACGTCCACGATGCACTCGTGCGCCACGGTGCCGTTCGACCCCCGGTAGAGCACCGGGTAGTGCTCCTCCAGCCGCTTCGCCACGTAGTTCGCGTTCAGGATGGCCACCCTGGTGGCGTGCGTGAGTCCCGCGGCGCCCATCAGCCTGATGTAGACCCAGCTGATGGGGAGGATGCTGGGGCTCCCCCACGGGCCGGCCGAGACCGCGCCGTGCTCGCCCTGCCCCACCGGCACCACCGGGTGCCCGGGGAGGAAGGGCGCCAGGTGCTCCGCCACGCAGATCGGCCCCATCCCCGGGCCCCCGCCGCCGTGGGGGATGCAGAACGTCTTGTGCAGGTTCAGGTGGCAGACGTCCGCCCCGAAGTCGCCGGGGCGGCAGAGGCCCACCTGCGCGTTCATGTTGGCGCCGTCCAGGTACACCTGCCCGCCGCGCTCGTGGACCACGTCGCAGATCTCGCGGATCGCCTCCTCGAAGACGCCGTGCGTGGACGGGTAGGTGATCATGATGGCCGCCAGCCGGTCGGCGTGCTCGTCGGCCTTCCGGCGCAGGTCGGCCACGTCGATGTTGCCGTTGGCGTCGGTGCCGACGACGACGACCCTGAGCCCCGCCATCACCGCGCTGGCGGGGTTGGTGCCGTGCGCCGACTGCGGGATCAGGCACACGTCGCGGTGCCCCTCGCCCCGGGCCTCGTGGTAGTCGCGGATGCAGAGCAGCCCCGCGTACTCGCCCTGCGAGCCGGCGTTGGGCTGCAGCGAGGTGGCCGCGAAGCCGGTGATCTCGGCCAGGTCGGCCTCGAGCTGGCGGAAGAGCTCCTGGTAGCCGCGCGTCTGCTCGGGCGGGGCGAAGGGGTGGATGCGGCTGAACTCGGGCCACGACACGGGGAACATCTCCACCGTGGCGTTCAGCTTCATGGTGCACGAGCCCAGCGGGATCATCGAGTGCGCCAGCGACAGGTCGCGCGACTCCAGCCGGCGGATGTAGCGCAGCATCTCCGTCTCGGAGTGGTGCGTGTTGAAGACGGGGTGCGCCAGGTACTCGCTGGTGCGCGCGAACGCCGCCGGCGGATCGGCGTCCACCGCGTCGGCCAGCTCGGCGATCTCGAAGGGGAGCGGCGAGCCGCGGTGGAGCGACACCAGCACGGCGTCCAGGTCCTCCACCCCCACCGTCTCGTCCAGCGCCACGCACACCGACGTCTCGTCGAACGCGCGCAGGTTGTAGCCCCGCTCGCGCGCGGCGGCCGCCACGCTCTGCACCCGGTCGCCCACGTCGATGCGCACGGTGTCGAAGAACGCCTCGTGGACCACCGTGTACCCCAGCCGCCGCGCCCCCTCGGCCAGCATCTTCGCGAAGAGGTGCACGCGCGCGGCGATGTCGCGCAGCCCCCGCGGCCCGTGGTAGACGGCGTACATCGAGGCCATCACCGCCAGCAGCACCTGCGCCGTGCAGATGTTGCTGGTGGCCTTCTCGCGGCGGATGTGCTGCTCGCGCGTCTGCAGCGCCATGCGCAGCGCCGGCTGGCCGTTGGCGTCGGTGGAGACGCCGATGATGCGCCCCGGGATCTGGCGCCGGTACTCGTCGCGGCAGGCGAAGTACGCCGCGTGCGGGCCCCCGAAGCCCAGCGGCACCCCGAAGCGCTGCGTGTTCCCCACCGCGATGTCGGCCCCCCACTCGCCCGGCGGGGTGAGGAGGCAGAGAGAGAGCAGGTCGGCCGCCGCGGTGACCACGGCGCCCTCCTCGCGGGCGCGCGCCGCGAAGCCGCGGTAGTCCACCACCGCGCCGTCGGTGGCCGGGTACTGCAGCAGCACGCCGAAGACGGGGGTGGAGAAGTCGAACACCTCGGGGTCGCCCACGATCACGTCGATGCCGCGGGCGCGGGCGCGGGTCTTCACCACCTCGATCGTCTGCGGGTGGCAGTCGGCGGCCACGAAGAAGGCGTTGCGCTCGGCGCCGCCGGCCACGTGGTAGCTCATCGCCATGGCCTCGGCCGCGGCGGTCCCCTCGTCCAGGAGCGACGCGTTGGCGATCGGCAGGGCGGTGAGGTCGATCACCGTCGTCTGGAAGTTGAGCAGCGCCTCCAGGCGGCCCTGGGCGATCTCGGCCTGGTAGGGCGTGTACTGCGTGTACCAGCCGGGGTTCTCCAGCACGTTGCGCTGGACGACGGGCGGCACGATGCAGTCGTGGTAGCCCATCCCGATGAAGGAGCGGAACACCTTGTTCCTGCGGGCCATCTCGCGCAGCTCGGCCAGCAGCTCGTACTCGCTGCGCTCGGGGCCCAGCGCCAGCGGCCGGTCCAGCCGGATGGTGGCGGGGACGGTGGCGTCGATCAGCTCGTCGAGCGAGCCGTAGCCCAGCACGTCGAGCATGCGCCGCACCTCCGCCTCGTCCGGCCCCACGTGCCGGCGGACGAAGGTGTCGGTGTGCGTAAGTGCCGATCTATTCACTGCGTTACGTCCTGCTTTCGGGGGATTCGGGAGAAGCCGGCGGGAATCTAGATAGTCGGTCAAGGGATGGCAAACCGGGGCGGCCGGGAGACGAAGGGCCGCGAAGGAATCGTCCGCCGCGGCGGCGCGCCGTCCAGATTCCCGGAAAAGTGCACGAAGGGTCGTGAGGCCTCGTCCTTGCGCGGCGCGGGGGAGCCGGCTATCTATCCCGGTGTAATCATTTAGCTTTTATACGTTTTATACGCCGGCGGGACCGGCGCGGGGCGGAGGCGCGTGCCGACGCCTGAGCCGTCGCGCGTCCCCGTGCCGGAGCTCCGCGAGGCGGCGCGGCGCGTGGCGGAGGTCCGCTCGCTGCGCGCGGCGGCGGGCGAGATCGGGATCACGCACGGAGGGCTGGATTACTTCCTGGGGGGAGGCGAGCCCCAGGAGGCGACACGGCAAAAGCTGGAAGCCTGGTATCACAACGTCTCGGAAGCCACGATGGACGCGATGCTCGACCTGGCGCTCGCCCGCGTTCCCAGGCACCGGAAGGCGAAGGGACGGATGCGGATGCTCGGCGAATGGGCCGCGGTCCTGCGCGACGACGGAGTTCCGCTCCCCGAGTGGCTCGCGAGACGCCTGGAGACGTCGGGAGACGCGGACGAGGACGCAGACGGATAGCGGGCGCCAGGTCGGCCTGGCGCCCGCTCTCGTGTGTGCCCAGCATGGACAGTGGTCAGGAGGTGAAAGTCCTCCCGGAACTTGGTCGTAGGGACCGAAGCGAGCCGCAAGGCGCCGACCGCGAGGGGAGCGCTGAAAGAAGCGGGGTAGCGAACCCGTCGAGCCGA